>JAAXHO010000226.1 GCA_012270795.1 Candidatus Poribacteria bacterium | reverse complement strand
TTGCTCTACAATGTGCCGCCGTTATATCATCTGAATATGGCGGAGTTTTCAAAGCATAAAGCGTGGATAAAGCGGCATTACGCATTCTTTTCGCCGTTGCATCGTCGGATTGGTGGGCAGGCAATGACCGATTTTGAATGGCTAAGCGATGACAGTCTCGTTCAACGTACTGAGTTTGGCAATGCTGTTGAGATATACGCAAATTTTGGATCGGATGCATTTGAGTATAACGGTGTGGTGATTCCTGCAAGAAGCGTGGTAGCGAGGTGGGTTGGCACCGGTGAAATTGAGGTGTTTTCTGTGGAATGATTTAAGTTTGGTTTATAATTGACACAAAAAGAAAAATGTGATAAGTTTGTTGGAAATCTATTGACATGGAGGTTTGTCCTTAAACATGACGAATTATCCCAACCGAAAGGCACTCAACGATGCCCTTGATATTTATTATGTCCCTATGCGTACCTTCATTATTAATTGTCTGCAGAAGGTTAAGGGTAGGAAGGTTGAAGACCTAATTTATCATTCCTTGGCTTCTAACCAACAAGTAGAATTTAAACGTAAAAAGAACATTGAGGGCATTAAAACTGCGATTGATTTGAATTATTTCGCGCCTATCATTAGAAAAAATTGGAGAAATATTTTTGAGCGAGAATTTGGAAAAAGAACCAAAAACGATGTTCGGAGTGCAATAGGATTGATAAGTGAGGCTCGGAATCGCTCTGCACATCGAGATGGAGCAGACATAACTTCAGAGGACACAAGAGTATATCTATTTCACATTGCTAAGGTGCTTGGATACATCAATGCATCAGACGGAAATCAGAAAAAAATTGAAGACATCCGGAATCAACTCTTTGCTGATAATGCTCATGAACATGTCGCAGATGTGTCTGATCAATTGGAAACGACGAGCTCAGAAAACGCTAACTTGGAGAAATTGCTCAAGGGTAAATCAGAAATTCAAGAACGACGAAAAAAATTCTGGAAGAACTTATGCGACTACGCTGCTCAAGCAGATACTCTGGTTAAATTTCAAAAGCCAGGTTCCGCGAATTATCTAAATGTTAGCAAAACTTTACGCAATAAGTAGTTTTGGACTTGGAAATTTTCATTTTTTCGCATTTTTTCAACATTTTCCCACCTTTAACTTGACATCCCCTCTTTAGACATCGTATCCTTTAACCAGACCAAACTGCAATATCCGTTGGACTATGGGTATCCCATATCTAATGCGAATTGGATATTGTGGTTTGGTCACCAGGGATACCCACTTTCCTTTTAAGTGGATAGGAGCCCTGGTGATCAAATCAGATAGGTAAACAAAGCAACCAAACCGCAATTACTGATTCCTATGAGGAGTTTGATATGCTTAACGTTTTGTTTTTACCCTCCATCATTGCCTTTGTAATCTTTAGGAAATGGTGGTTAAAAGTGATCTTCGCAGTGGTATGGGCTTTCTGCTTAATAGTCTCACCTGATTATATGATTTACCGTATAATCGCCACTGCGATTTTCTTTCCTATTACCTACTTTATTGTCCGTTATATTCGTAGCCGAAAGGCAAATGAGTAAACTGTGAGGGGCTTTTGCCCCTCCAACTATAAGGATACAATGATGGATTTCAGTGATTTAAAACCACTTGAGATAATCCCCTATGGCATTGAGTTAATGAAACAAGGAGACTACCACAATGCCATTTTAGCCTTCGACGAAAGACTTAAGCACACACAAAATAGTCTCCCCGCTCTCATGTACCGTGCTGTCTGCAAACTGGAATTGCTTGTGGTAGCATCACATGAAGATACTGAACGATTATATGGAGAAATAGAGTTAGACCTAACTAAGGCTCTGTCATTCATCGAAACTCTTCCCCATGGAGATTTGAGTTAACGTTTTATCTTTCATGACTTTAAGCACCAATTGAAATAAACAGATGAGTTCTGTTCTCCTTCTTTCGCTCTTCGGTGTGTCAGGAGGCAAAAGTTTCATAGCCTCATCTTGTGCTTGTCTCTTCAATTCCTCAAATTCTACCATTTTTTCACCTCACACGACTACCGATTCATTGACAAACTTCCAAAAGATGCTATCAATGTTTCGGTAGTTGTATTTATAGCATGCTTCAGCGACATAGAGAGACGTGTATCCGGTCTGGTAATGGTGATGTTGTCCGAACCACGCACGCTTTAGGAGCGACCAGAACCCTTCAATCGTGTTTGTGTGAACTTCACCGTCCACATATTGCTCGCTATGCTTAATGATGGCATGCTTTACTTCTTTTCCAACCTGTAGATACGCTTTGTATTCATCTGTGATCAGTTCAGAATTTTTGAGATTCACAACAGAGCGTATAAACTTCAGAATCCCTCGTCCCGTGAGGTCTTCTGCCACTTGTGCGACGACCTTACCCCCACGCTCAACCGCGCCAAGAACAGGCGTTTTCTGCGTTCCCCGTCCTCTTTTTGCGGGTTTGTCGTCTTCACGCTTGTTTGGCTTCCGAGGTTTACCGCCAATGTAGACCTCATCCGCTTCAATAATGCCTTTGAGTAGCACGCGTCCCTTCTTTGCCATCTCTGCTCGGATGCGTGTCATCAGATACCATGCCGTCTTCTGATTTAGGTCAAGATCACGTGATAATTGGTGGCTTGATAGACTTTTCTTCGCATTCGCTATCAGCGTGATCGCCAAAAACCACTTCTGCAGTGGTATCTTTGTCCCGTGAAATACAGTGCCGTGTGTCACTTTGAACGTTGCTTGGCAATCGTGGCAATTCCATCGTCCGATACGTCCCGTTTCCGTCTCACTACGCCTTGCTACATCCGTTGTGCCACAATGCGGGCAGTGAGGATACCCTTTACCCCAGCGAACCTGCTCAAGATACGCTATACACGATTCTTGCGTAGGAAAACGTTCCATTACCTTAATCAAATCCATCAGAAAATACTCCTATGATTTAGGAGTTGCTTTTTTCTGACAGTTTCTGATACAATATCAGGTAAGTTTCATCCAGAAAAAGCAACTCGCTTTTTTGGGTTCAATAGGGGGACTGCAATCCCCCTATTTTCTTACCTATATTATACCATACAAACCCTTTATTTACAAGGGTTTATCGCACTTTTTCAACAACTTTTTTCAAGTCCAAATCTACTTATTGCGAAACTTTAATATGGTATACCGGGTTCAACATAGTAGTATGGCTAGGCAGCCAAAATAGAGAAATTGCCGTACGCCTTTACATGTCACGTCAAAATTTCTACTTGCTTGAGAAACAACGCGAGGAAATTGATAAAGAATTTGGGGAACCTCTTGAATGGGAGGAGTTACCTCAGCGCAAGCGCAAGGAAAGCCGGGTGGTCTTGCGTAAAGATATAACTAATCCAATTGACGAAGCAGATTGGCAAAATCAGCACAAATGGATTGTCTCAAAAATTGAAAAGTTCTACGAAAAGTTCAATGCGGTTTTCTTACCACGGCTTCAGGAACCTATCGGTTAGAAGAAATGGAGGCAGGTTCCGAGATTTGAATAGTCCACTGAACAAAATTTGGGCAGATCTTGAAGGTGGGAACTATGTTTATGCAGTACCGTAGGTTGGGTTGAACGATGTTGAGGAAATATATGTCGGTGTGCCAATACTCTCAAATCCAACCTGTCGTCATATACATCCAAAAACACAGAGAAACCCAACTTGAGCCCCTCGGGTGCCCGGAAACCGCAAAGTGTTGGGTTTCTCTCGGTTTTTTGTTTGACATGCCATTTATGGAAAAGGTTGAGTCTTGTGTTACTTTTCAGCGTTTTGGGAGTATCCGTTCAACCCAACCTACGGGAGGATACGGTTTTTTCTTAAATTGACCCCTATGGAGCACCCAACGGACCGCATGGATCAAACTACACATACTGGAAACAATAATGGCATGCGAGATATTACGTTATGTACAACTGGAGAGGCGCGAACTATGTTCATGCAAAGATTCAAAGCCAACCTTGGGTTTCTCGGAATTCTGTTTGTTAGGATTTTAGCGGGAGTTATAGTCGGGCATTTGTGGGTTATCGCTGTGGCACTTATTTTTCATGTTACAGGGGAGAATGTCGTATCTCAACACGCGGAGATAGGTCCCCATCGCGGTCTTTATGACTATTTTGACTCAAAATACGACACAGATAGTCCTATTTTTCGTATTGTCGCTTGGGTTGCATGTATAGGAAACTTGGGTTGTATGTTTCTCGGTATTCTCTGGGGTTTTTCTCAGGGTAGATTGAGTTTACGGAGATGGCTAAGGAAGCGGTATGCTTAAAAAGTTAGGAAAGGTTATGGATCAGACTGAATTTTATCAAGCGAAACTCAATTACGAAACGGATTCTTGGGATCTCTATGAAGCACTCAATAGTGGGGAACCTATCGTCGTTATCGATGCGCGTTCCCCAGAGGCTTACGCACTTGAACATATACCGACATCCATAAATATCCCGCATCGAACCATGTCTGAAACGACTACAAGTGAACTCGATAAATCTAAGGTATATGTGACATATTGTGATGGTATCGGTTGTAATGCTTCTACCAAAGGTGCCTTGAATATGGCGAAGTTGGGGTTTCAGGTTAAGGAGTTGATGGGAGGGTTGGATTGGTGGAAACGCGATGGCTATGAAACGAAAGGTCAGCAAGGCGTTCCGGGAACTGAAGTTGTGTGCGGGTGCTAAGCAATATTAAATAATAATCTGTTGATTTTCAGATTTCCCAAAGGTGTCAAACTCCCGTAGGGGCGGGGTTTCCCCGCC
>JAAXHO010000260.1 GCA_012270795.1 Candidatus Poribacteria bacterium | reverse complement strand
GATAAAGGGGGGGAAGTCTTTCGTAAGTAAACTTAATTGTGGATTCTACAATAAATGGTGCGTAATACCGAAAACACATAATCCCGAAAATCTGTAAATCCTGATAATCCTGGCTCAGACAAGTAACCAAAACTTTACACACACCCCTTCCAGAGGCATTCAATTGTTGATATAGCGTATAATCTAACATAGGTTTCTTAAGGTGGGAGCGACCTATGGTCGCGACCAAAGGTCGCTCCTACAGAAGATAGGGAAATTTCGGGTTGAAAACCCCTCCTACAAGAGCGAAATTCGACAATTGAATGCCTCTGCCCCTGTCTGCAGATGTTGACATCTTACCAAATCTTTGGTAGACTTTAATAACTGCAGCAAGACTTAAGGTAGTACGGAAAATGTACATAAAGAAGAAAAGGGGAAACTGGACAATGAAGACCAAACTCAATTTGATTTTAACCATTTTGTTTGCGATACTTGCAATTACCCAAACACCTTTGCCCAAGATTCAGTACTTTGGCAATTACCGGAAGGTGCGAAAATGCGCCTCGGTAAAGGCAAGATAAATGATATAGCATATTCCCCGGATGGCACCCGTTTAGCAGTGGGGAGCTCCATTGGAATTTGGCTCTACGACACACACACTGGCAAAGAACTTGACTTGATTACGGGGCATACATCTGGTGTCTTATGTATAGCTTTCAGTCCAGACGGTAAAACAATCGCAAGTGGGAGTACGGACCGCACGATCCGTCTGTGGGATGTGGACACGAGCACACACCTCCGGACACTCAAAAGGCATGCGTCTGCGGTCACTGATGTGTCATTTAGCCCCGATGGTAAAACAATCGCAAGCAGCAGTTTCGACAATACCGTCCGTCTGTGGGATGTGGATACAGGACAACACCTCCACAGACTCATAGGGCATACAAGTAGTGCCAATATTGTCGCGAGCAGTAATAGCACCGATATTGCATCACTGAGACCGATCAGGTATAGTGTTGATAGTGTATCGTTTAGTCCAGATGGAAAAACTATCGCAAGTGGCGGTTCTGACGGAACAGTCCGTCTGTGGAATGTGCATGCTGGTGCGCCCCTTCACAAGTTCACAGGACATAAGTCTTATGTTTTAAGCGTATCGTTTAGTCCGGATGGAAAGACAATCGTAAGTGGAAGTGCCGACAGTACCATCCGTCTATGGGATGTGGATACAGGCACGCAGATCAGAAAATTTGATGAACATACAAGTTTTGTTAAAAGTGTTTTTTTTAGCCCGGATGGCAAAACAATCGCAAGTGGCAGCTGGGACAACACCGTGCGTTTGTGGGATGCGGATACAGGTACACTTCTGTACACCTTCACAGAGCATAAGTCTTATGTTGATACCGTAGCATTCAGCCCGGATGGCAAAACAATCGCAAGTGGCAGCTGGGACGGTAACGTACATCAGTGGGATGTAGTCACAGGCATTCTTCTCAGTACACTTAAAGGACATACGCGTGGGGTCAATAACCTTAGCGTGGCGAACGTAGCGTTCAGTCCCGACGGGAAGATTATCGCAAGTTTAGGAAATAGTATCCCAAGTGAAGGTGAAAATACAATCCATCTATGGGATGTGGACACCGGACAATACCTACCGACATTCACAAGACGTATGCATGGGGTATATAACGTAGTGTTCAGTCCGGATGGAAAAATAATCGCAAGGGGAAGTTGGAACGGAAATTTCTATTTGTGGGATATAGGTACAGGTACACTCCTCCGAACATTCACAGGACATACGCGTCAGATCTATAACGTAGTGTTCAGTCCGGATGGAAAAACCATCGCAAGTGGAAGTGGTGATTTTACGATCCGTCTGTGGGATGTAGAAACTGCACAACACATCCGCACATTCACAGGACATAGACATCGAGTCAAAAGTGTGGCATTTAGTCCGGATGGGAGAACAATCGTCAGCGGCAGCATGGATGGTAGTGTTGGGTTGTGGAATACAGATACTGGAAAACGTCTCTATACATTTAAAGCACAAAGGTATGGTGTTAATAGTGTAGCGTTTAGTCCGGATGGAAAAACCATCGCAAGCGACTGTGATAACTATACCCTCTGTCTGTGGGAGACAAACAGAGGGCTGCCCCTGCAAAAATTAAAAGGGCACGCATATAGTGTCTATAGTGTAGCGTTTAGTCCGGATGGAAGCACAATTGTAAGTGCAAGTTTTGATGGAACAATTCTCCTATGGAATACCACACCCACACCAAGGTCTGAAGATGTCAATAGGGATGGTGTTGTTGACATTCTTGACTTGAGAATCGTTGCATCAGTCTTTGGCAAGCAGGGGCAATTCGCTGCTGATATCAACATTGATGGTAATGTTGATATTTTAGACTTGGTGCTGGTTGCTGCAGCATTTGGAAATACGTCATCTACACTGTAACTAATGTAACAGCGTGGATTTATAAACTTGACAGACATAAGAATTAGAACAGAAAGGACAGGTATAAACACCTGTCCCAACCATTTATTCAAACACATGACAAAGATACGGATTAGATAGCAGCAGGACCTCTTTCACCTGTACGGATTCGGATCGTCTCATCAATAGGAATGACAAAGATTTTTCCGTCACCGATCTTGCCTGTAGATGCTGCCGATTGGACAGCCTCAACGACCTTATCTACATTTTCTTCAGCAACAACGATTTCTATTTTCAACTTTGGTACAAACTCAATCGTGTATTCACTGCCGCGATAGAGTTCGGTATGCCCTCGGCTGCGTCCGAATCCGCGGACTTCACTGACAGTCATTCCCCGGACACCGACATTGCTGAGAGCTTCTTTGACTTCCTCCAGTTTGAAGGGGCGAATAATACACTCTAATTTTTTCATGGATTTTCTCCTAATACCTACGCAAATTGGATAGGGTTGTCTTGGCGGATACAGAGATTCGCCGTAAGATTTGATATTGTTTTATGGACGGATTTGGAATTCGCCCTTATATAGGAACTGAGGCATCAACTAAACCACAATGATTATCAATACCATGGTGAAATACGGAAATAATCACACATATCTTCTGTAGGAGCGACCTCCAAATCAACGGTATGAATGCCTTTTGGCATTCCCCGGGTCGCGACCGGGAGGTCGCTCCTACCTGTTAAGTGTGTAATTAATTCCATAATCCACCATAAGATCGTGTGAAGCAGAACCCCGCGCTGGAAATAGTATTTCAAAACACACGTTTATGCAATGCCTCAGTGCGGGGTTCTTAACCCAAAATAAACAGGTCCTAAATATCGTGATAGAGGAAGAATTCATAAGGATGCGGACGCATATTAACGGCATCTACTTCATTTTCACGTTTGTAGTCGATCCAGACATCGAGGACATCTTCCGTAAACACATCACCTTTGAGAAGATACTCGTGGTCATCCTCAAGTGCGTCAATGGCATCGCCAAGGGATGCAGGCGTGGATTCAATATCGTCAAGTTCCTCTGGTTCAAGGTCATAAAGGTCTTTATCCAACGGATCCCCTGGATGAATCCTGTTCTGAATGCCGTCAAGCCCTGCCATGAGTAATGCACTGAATGCAAGATACGGATTACAAGACGGATCGGGTGTTCGGAATTCCACACGTTTCGCTTTTTCGCTCTTAGAATAGACAGGAATTCGGACACAAGCACTACGGTTGCGCTGTGAATACGCAATGTTGACGGGTGCTTCATACCCCGGTACCAATCTCTTATAAGAGTTCGTTGTCGGAGCAATGATCGCACACAACGATCGCGCATGTTTAAGCAGACCACCGATATAATAGAGAGCTGTTTCACTCAGAAGCGAATAACCTTGCGGATCAAAAAATACGTTCTTTCCATCTTTCCATAGACTTGTGTGGACGTGCATACCCGAACCGTTGTCTTGGAAAAGCGGTTTCGGCATAAAGGTCGCAACCAAATTATGGAAACGGGCAACATTTTTGATAATATACTTATACAACGCAATCTTATCGCCAACTGTTGTCAACGTATCAAAGCGGATGTCAATTTCACCTTGTCCTGCAGTACCTACCTCGTGGTGATGAACTTCAACATCAACACCAGATTCAATCAACTTCAGGCAGATTTCAGAACGGATGTCTTGAAGTGTATCCGATGGCGGAACGGGGAAATAACCCTCTTTATAACGCGGCTTGTAACCGAGGTTCGGATTTTCCTCACGACCGGAATTCCAACTTCCCTCCACCGAATCAACAAAATAGAAACCGGAGTGTTGGTTCTGTCCATAACGTATGTCGTTCAATAGATAGAATTCTGCTTCAGGTCCCCAATAACTGATGTCAGCAATGCCAGTGGATTGCAGGTATGCCTCTGCCTTCTGTGCAATATGCCGCACATCACGCGTGTAATTTTCCAATGTAATCGGGTCTTTGATATTACAAGTGATGCTCAAAGTCGGTACTTGGCAGACGGGATCAACCAGTGCAGTTGTAGGGTCTGGGAACAGCAGCATATCACTTTCGTTAATGGCTTGGAATCCACGGATACTTGACCCATCAAAACCGATGCCACCTTCAAACAGGTCTTCGTCCAACTCATTAGCCATAATGGAGAAGTGTTGCCACATCCCTGGCAAGTCCATGAACTTCAGATCAACTATCTTAATATTATTCTCTTTTGCAAGAGCAATCACCTCACTTGGTGTCATTCACATTTCCTCCTAAAAATATAGAATAAATTTAACTCGTAATAGGTCATCAATTAACGCATAATATAAAATTAAAATAAGATTCCAACAATGATTGTGCAAAGTTTATGCCAATTTTGAAACCTTCCCCACGCTTCAGATAATTCAACACAACTCAATAAAGACAAGGTTGGGTAAAACGCAGATAGGATAGCCAATCTATACCGATGTCAATAGCAAGGAATTTAAAGAATTTGATATGGATTCACTCATGATTTTGCTAAATTATTAGGCATAGAATTGCCCAAATTTTCAGCAAAATCATTCTTCGTTTTTCTTCTTTAACTCAACGTCTTCATCAAAGCGACTTGTTTCTGGTCCGTCTTGATCAGCATACTTATTGTCTGGTTTCAAGCGGTACGGTTTACTTGATGGTGATGAAAGTTGTTCAAAGGTAAAGGCACAAATTCGCATCCCCGGATAAAGCAGGACCGGCATGCGTCCGAGATTACCGAGTTCCAAAGTGGCATTTCCGACCCATCCAGGATCAAACAGACCTGCTGTGCTGTGAACAATAATACCCAGCCTGCCTAAACTGCTCCTGCCTTCAAGCCGTGCCATTACGTCATCTGCTAATTCCAGTTTTTCGTGTGTTGCAGCGAGGACGAACTCCCCCGGCTGCATCGTAAATGCCTCACCGTCGGGCACGTTAACTTCCCGCATCAGATCGTCAGCATCAACCTTTTTCTTCAAATCAATATATGGATATTTGCTATGTTCAAAAACACGAAAGGTGTTGCCCAATCTGAAATCGATAGAACAACTCCCAAACTGTATTTCTATATCTGGTTCAGGGGTAATCTTTATTTTTCCTGTGCGTATATAATTTTCTATGTCAACATTTGATAATACCATATTATAATGTTACCATAGTTTTGTTAAAATGTCACGTTTTTTATAACTCATTTGGTGTAGAAGGTTATCCACAATTCCAATAGATTTAGCGGACATCCATCCCAACTTACAAGATTTCCCAATCATCTGGTGCAACATCACGATATGCATAATCCAAGAGTGTCACAGGATGCATTGCTTTCATATCTAACCCATGCTTTTGGATACCGAGTTGAATCTGGAGCAAACAGCCAGGGTTCCCAGTTGCAACAATATCAGCGTCAGTTTCGGCGATGTGTGCCATTTTCCGTTCAAGTATCTCCTGTGAAAGTTCAGGTTGTGTGATATTATAGATACCAGCACTGCCACAACACCAATCCGCTTCTGTCAACTCAATGAGTTCAAGTCCCGGTATTGCTTGCAAGACTTTTCGGGGTTGCGTTTTGACGCGTTGTCCGTGTAGCAGATGGCACGGTTCATCATAAGTAACGCGCATCGGAATTACTCCTTTGGGTGGGACCATCTCAATTTCAGCTAAGAACTCGCTGATGTCGCGCATTTTATGGCTGAAGTTTTCCGCTTTCTTAGCATAAACAGTATCGTTTTCAAGGAGTGCCTCATACTCCTTGAGTGTTGCCCCACAACCCGCAGCGTTAATTATAATCGCATCCAAGTTCTCGTTCTCAAACGCATCAATATTCTGTTTTGCAAGGTCAACAGCAGCATCGCGCGAACCATTATGTAAGTGTAGCGCGCCACAACAGGTCTGTTGACGCGGGGTAACAACTTCACATCCATTTGCCGCTAACACGCGTATCGTAGCTAAATTCGTCTCAGTAAACACCTGATTCATGATGCAGCCCGGAATAAAACCGACGCGGTATCGAGTTTCGCCTTCAGCGGGCGTGACATCACGCATCCTATATTTGAGATGCGGCGATGGAATTATCGGTAGTAGTGTCTCCATCTGTCCGAGTTGTCCCATCAACTTCAGTATTCCCGTTTTTTGCACTAACCACCGTAAACCGAGTTTCTGATAAACCCACATCAATTCAAATATCAGGTCTAATCTCTCTTTGTGTGGTAGGATTTGCTTGAAAACGATATTGCTCCAAAATCGGTGACTTTTCGATCGGTGTGCGTTTTGCTCATAGATCGCGCGTGCCTGTTCAAGTAGTTCCCCAAAGTGAACACCAGAAGGGCATGCCGTTTCACAGGCGCGGCAATCTAAACACCGATAGATATATTCTGCCCAATCTTCGGTTAGTGGTGTGGCATCTTGTTGTTTGAACGCGCTCCCCATCAGATACAATCTTCCTCTCGGGGAATCCGTTTCTAAGCCTAATTCTCTATAGGTGGGACAGGTAGGCAGGCAGAGACCGCAGTGTGTGCAGGCATCCCATTTCTTCCAACTGAAGGTTTCTATGCCTAATAGGGGTTCGGTTTGTGGGTTGGACATGTCAAATTATCTTACGGTGCTAATGTCTTCTCTATGTTCCAGTGATGACTTTGGTTATCCCTTCATTTAGACTACCAGACCTGTATCCTTGCAAATCAATTGTAACGTGTGCATATCCAAGCGTTTTAAAGTATGCGTTGATTTTATTTCTATCCTCTTTCTGTTGGAGGCGTGCGATCTCCTCCGCTTCAAGTTCAATACGGGCAAGGTCACCATGGTGACGCACACGAAATTGACGGATACCTAAATCGTAAAGAAATTGTTCCGCAGCATCAACTTGACGTAGTAATTCACGGGTGATACGCATACCGTAAGGAAATCGTGAGGATAGGCACGCAAAAGCAGGTTTATCCCAAGTCGGAAGTTCCCACGCTTTTGAAATCTCACGTATCTCTGCTTTCGTCAGGTCAACATCAATCAATGGTGCTTTGATCCCCATCTGTTTCGCCGCGTCCATTCCGGGGCGATGGTCACCAACGTCATCAGGGATTGCTCCGTAGACGATTGTTCCGACGTTATACTTTTCTGCGATTGGATTTAATTTATCAAACAGTTCTGTCTTACAAAAGAAACACCTATTTGTCGGATTGCTTGCATATCCCTCCACTTCCAACTCCTCTGTGTGAACCGTTTCAAAACGAATTCCGATCTGTTTGGCAATATCCTGTGCAGCCTTCATTTCACGGATAGGATAGGAATCAGAAATTGCTGTAACCGCAAGGGCATTATCCCCTAATGCGTTCTGTGCTGCCTCCGCAAGGAATGTGCTATCAACACCACCGGAAAAGGCAACAATTACCTTTTCGTAACCACGCAGACAATCATAGAGTCTGTTCACTTTTATTTGTAATAGTTGAGGTAACATTCGTTCATATCCTATCTTTGCCAGTCTGATACTTTGCACATTATAATAACATAAGTTGCCACTTATTTTCAGAATACTCTTGTTGGAGGGGTTTCTAACCCCGATTTATGACAAGTCGTATCAGCATTCGTTGTTTTTATGTTTTCTGTTATCAATCGGGGTTAGAAACCCCTCCAACAAATAACGGGTAGCAACTCGGGTTATGGTAGTTATTAGTAAGGACGATCCGCTTTCTGGATTTGCTCCAGTTCACTCCTCAGAAGTTGTCTTTTAATGCCGCTAATCCTGTCAATAAAAAGCGTTCCATTGAGATGGTCAATTTCGTGTTGCAGCACACGGGAAAGTAATCCTGACGCTTCAAACTCAATATACTTTCCGTTCAAAAGCATTGCTTTAACGCCAATCTTCTCTGGTCGTTTCACATCGGCTCGGACATCGGGTATACTCAAGCACCCTTCCTGAGCAACTGATTCCCCTTCAGAACTTAGTATTTCAGGATTGAACAACATCAACGGATCAAATTTTTCGTTTTCATCATCACCTAAGTCAACTATCAAAAACCGTTTTAGAACACCCACCTGTGTTGCTGCAAGTCCGATACCATTACCAGTCGCATAAAGCGTCACGAGCATTTCTTCAGCGAGTTTTATTTCTGCTTCGGTTATTTCCTCAACAGGTTCGGCTCTTTTCCGTAATACCGGATCACCATAATATCGGAGTTGTAATGGGGTGGTTTTTGATAGGTGTGGTATTTCGTCTACACCTTGGTCAGCAGTTTGTCTGTTTTTGCGTTTTCTTTTTCCTTTAGACATACGTTAGGTATTTCTCCATATTCTCATATCAATCAAAATGCGTTAAATATCATAACACTATTAACATAAGTTGTCAAGTACAATAAATGTCTGGGTCAGAGGTTTTCAATTATCAAAATGTACTCTTGTTATAGGAGTTTTCAACCCTGATTTTCCCTTCTGCTGTAGGTAGTGAATGCTTCTGTTCGTGAAATCTGTACCAATCGTGGAATTTTTTAGTTGTTTTTTTCGTGTTTTTTGCCGTTTTTTCATAAGTGTCCTCGAGCTTGTCGTGGTATGGGTTTATGAAGGTTTTATAAATTTGCGAAATTTTGAAAAAAACAACTAAATGGCTTTTTTATCCTTTTTTTATTAGCGTTTTTTGAGTCTGTTTTATGTTTGTCTGCTGGTATTGCATAATGTTTTTTGTGTGCTTTTGATCGTATATATCATAAGTGATTATTGATGAGCTTTGTAGTTTTTTGAGTGATTTTTTATTGGGATTTCCAATAGGTATGGGGTGTATTTGGGGATATTGGTAAGTTTTCAGCAGTCTCCTTACAATAAGCAATCGCCAATCTCATCTGTTTCAGTGCGTCATATATCTGCGGAAGTTCCTCAAACCCGTAAGAGATAAGTAACTGTCGTTTCCCAATGTCAACCATCTCACCATGGGGATGCACGCAGTATTCGCCGGGAATATAAATCACTTTTGGCAACGGAGCATGCACAGGTCCATCTATATCACTCTTCCCAGTGGTTCGCGTCAAGTACTTAAAAAAATCGGAACCTGAATGTGTGTCAATGTTTGAGAATGTCAAATAATAATAAAATCCCGCACTGCCACCACTACACGCTTGCACGTTCTCACCCAGTAAATCATCTATCCATGTTCTGACCTGTTTCGCCTTTTCCCTATATCCAATATTGACCTTTTCAATCTGTTTCTCAATACCGGTATCAAGCAGATAACTCCCAATTTCTTGATTGATAAGCGGCGCGCTAAAACCGATGTCACTTGTTCGTTGGATGATGGAATCAACAAATGCCCCCTTAGGTCCCATCAGATAACCGATACGCAATCCAGGGGCAAGAATCTTTGACAAAGTTCCTATCTCATACACAATCCCAAGTTCATCATAGCATAATGCCGACTCCATCGGTTCAACTGTCCTGTCATGCACGAGTTCACGGTAGGCGTTATCAAATACAAGCGGAATCTTTCTACCAACTTCATAAGAATGTTCAGTTACAATCTGTACAAGTTCCCTTTTTCTGTGATTAGAAAGGATAGCACAACTCGGGTTGTTGACCGTCACAACATAGAAAAACTGGATATTTTCTTTATCGCGTCGCATCCGGTCTAATTTTGCTCTCAATAGATCGGTTTGAATTCCCGCATCGTCCTCTGGAATCGCAACGACTGTGAATCCTTTCCTTTCAAGATCGTTGCAGTAGATATAATACATCGGGTCTGCAGTAACGACAATACCAGCAGGGTAGCACATGCGTGATGCTCTCTAACAGGCTGGTCGCACCATTTGCACCGATGACAATTTCCTTTGTCTCAAAAGTTTTTTCTGTGATACCACCGATTCCATTGTCTACATGGTATCTTCTGATGGACTCAATAAGGTTTGGGGAACCTTGTGCTCCACCATAGTTGAGGGAGGCGCGGTACTTCTGTGGGTTAGAAAGTACCGCAGCACAAGCAGCTTGTATCTGTTGGCGCGGGATTGTAGCCTCATTGACATATCCTACACCGAGGTTAATATCTATACCATCACGAAAACCGACAGCAAAATCTGTCATCATTCGGTTCACTGGAGATGGAATACTTGATGCTTTTCCGTATTCAGAAAGCACTATATCGCGAATTTTCATCTTTTATTGTTGAACTTCACCGATTTACAATAGATTCTTTAAGGCAGCTTCAAGCGTGGGAAACTGAAATTCATACCCACTTGCCTCTGTCCTCTCTGGTAGAACGTTCTGGCTCAACACCACAAAGTTGGCAAACTCACCCATCATTATCTTCAATCCGAACAGAGGTACAGGGAATATCGTCGGTTTTCGCAAAACCGAACCAAGTGTCTTTGTAAACTCTATGTTCCTGACAGGCGTAGGTGCGGTTGCATTCAACGCCCCATGAATCTCTCCATTTTCCAATGCATGCATCACAATCCCGACAACATCATCTATGTGAATCCACGACATCCACTGATTACCACTGCCAAGTCTACCACCGAAACCCATCTTGAAAGGAGGAAGAACTTGATCCAACAGGCCACCCCCTAAACCGAGAACAAGTCCAATACGGATAGATACCACCCGAATTCCATACTCACTTGCTTTCTGTGCTTCCGCTTCCCATTCTTCACAGACTTCCGCAAGATAATCAGTCCCAGCAGGTGTTTCTTCCGTAAAACTGTCATCTCCACTGTCCCCATATAGACCGATCGCTGATGCACAGACAAGTACATCAGGTTTCGCATCGGTATCAAAAGATGCAACAAGGTTTCGGGTAGATAAAATTCGGCTGTTCCGTATCCTCCGTTTTTTCTCGGCATTCCACCGACCAGCAATGGTTTCACCTGCCAAATGAATCACAGCATCCAAATCAGATGTCGCTTCTGATGGAAGTTGTTCTGTTTCAGGATTCCAAGCATATATTTCTTTAGCAGACTCTAATTTCGTTTTTGCACGTGCCGGGGCACGCGACACAACATACACTGTATACTCTTTTTCGTGGAGGGCATCACAGACCCGACTTCCGATAAATCCGGTACCACCTGTAACCAATACTTTTTTCATCGTTTTTCCTCCATTTTGTAACTTTCTGTTATTTGGATAGTCCCGCGATTGTGTCTTCTAACTGCCGATAGTCATCAATCACAGCATCACTGAGTGTGTCGTCTGTTTCAGTTTTATTGAACCCTGCAAAGCGAATTGCTTTCATACCAGCGTTTTTCGCTCCAACAACATCTGTCCGCACAATATCCCCAATATGCACTGATACCTTCGGTTCGGCGTCCAATTGTTTCAACGTAGAATAGAATTGCACAACTTCAGGTTTTGTTCTCTCTGTTTCATCAGAGAACGTGAACGCAGAAAAGTACTGCAAAATACCGTCTCGTTTCATCAGCTGCCGCGCATATCTTCCGGGTGTCAGTGCAGAATCTGAGATAATCCCAAGCGTATAACGCTCACTAAGCCTTGACAAAACAGGCTTAATATGAGATATGAGGATAGGTGGACAAGCTAAAAAAGCCTTACCAAGACATTCAATCAGAGAAGCAATTTCATCCTCCTCCAGCGAAATCTCAAGCGTTTCAGCAAACCTTACCATGTACTTTTCCACAGATACACCCTTATGTTGATGCCAACATCTCCTTGATACCTCATAAGCAGCATCCATACCCTCTGATACAGCCGAAGTCTCACACGAATAACCACTGCTAACCAAATACTTATGACAATTTTCTATACGTATCACTTGTCGTCGCTTCCAGTTTTCAAGCGTATCCGCATAAAGCGTTTGCCAATAATCAAATGTAATTGCTTTGAACATTAATTCTCCCATCTAATCCAAAAAATTTACGGCTAAAAACTTGCTTTATTTTATCCTGTGCAATATAAGATGTCAAGAGGCAATTGTTCAATGGGTGTGTAAAGTTATTGGCATGAATTATGAGTAAAGTTATACCAATTCAAATTAATATTGTCCCATTAAGGAATTCCACTGTTATTGCTGGTTGGGGTACCTCTCTTCGGTAGTAGCGACCTCCAAATCAACGGTATGAATGCCTTTTGGCATTCCCCGGGTCGCGACCAGGAGGTCGCTACTACCAGAACATTTCGACAAATGGCATCTTATTTTTTAGAAATGGTATTATTTTCACTTGTCTGAACCAGGATTTTCAGGATTATCAGATTTACAGGATTAGAGCCTGATGCTGTTGAGTTCCATTCCAAATAGAGACTGACTTGGCTGTGAACAAAAGACGTTTCGCCTAGGTGTGGAACTTGACGATCAAACTCCAATCCCGGGGAATGCCAAAAGGCATTCATACCCACCAAATGCCTAAATGGCATTTGTAGCGTTGATTTGGGGGAATGCTATATGAAGATTAACTT
>JAAXHO010000004.1 GCA_012270795.1 Candidatus Poribacteria bacterium | reverse complement strand
TCTGCTATCGGGGTTAGAAACCCCTCCAACAAGAGGGAAATGGGGTAGAGTAGCCCCTAAATTGACGCTTATGGGTAGAGCGCAGCGAAACCCAGAGGTGTCAATTTAGCGTTGAATTAAAAGTAGTAGGCACGCTGCGTGTGCCGTCTGCCATACATTCTTTAGGGATATATATACGGCACACGGCGTGTGCCTACTACTTTGCATATCGATTTATCGGAGTTGAAAACGTTTCCCGCAAGAGGTTGTGTTCCTTAAATTGACACTTATGGGTTTCGCTGCGCTCTACCCGAAATCAACGGTATGAATGCCGTTTAGGCATTCCCCGCCTACGGAAATGGTATATTATAAAGTAAAAATGGTATTAGGATGATGATTGAGGTTTAATTATGAGTCTGACAGTAAAGTTGAAAAACATTGGAATCATAAAACAGGCGGAGTTTTCGTTGGGTGATCTAACCATCATCTGTGGTGAAAACAATACTGGTAAGTCTTATGTTACTTACGCCCTATACGGTTTCTTAGGGTCTTGGCGTAAATTTATTGATATTCCGATTGAAGATGATCATATCCACAAATTTCTGAAAGATGGTGTACTTAAGGTAAATTTAACTGAATATGTCAAAATAGCAAACCAGATGCTTGCAGAGGCATGCAAAAGATACCCTGAGCAATTAGATAAAGTTTTTGCAGCCTCTGAAGGCACGTTCCACAACAGTGAATTTCACATTGAGGGGAGTACAATTCACTTGCAAGATTACGGATTTGAGGGCAATGTAGAAATCAACCAAGAACCTTTACTTTTCTATTCAAAAGAAAAAAATAGTGAAGAACTAATAATCACTTTAGCAGTTGATGGAAAGCAAAAAAGGAAAATTGACTCAATTCTTGTAAAGGATACTATGAGTTCTATAATTGGTGATTTGGTTTTCTCTAACTCTTTTCCAAGAGCTTTTATTTCCTCAGCCGAAAGGACTGGAGTTGCTACTTTTCACAAGGAACTCAATTTCGCTCGACATCGACTTCTAAAAGAAATGGCACGATCAGATCAACAGATTGACCTGCGGACATTGCTTTCAAATGCGTATCAAATTTACCCATCCCCAATAGAAGCGGATATGAACTTTATAGGTCAACTTCAAGATGTTGTAAAAAAGAAGAGTTTCATTGCTAAAGAACATCCTGGCGTATTGGAAGACTTTGCGGATATTATCGGCGGCGAATACGCAATAACACATAACGATCAGCTATACTATATCCCTAAAGGCACGAAGCTAAGATTGACAATGGACCAAAGTTCAAGTGCTGTCCGTTCATTCATGGACCTTAATTTTTATCTCCATTGTACTGCTGAAAAAGGGGACTTACTTATGGTAGATGAACCTGAGTTAAGCCTGCACCCGGAAAACCAGCGGCGTATTGCGAGACTTTTCGCACGGCTCGTGAATTTGGGAGTTAAGGTTTTCCTAACCACTCACAGCGATTATATTATAAAGGAACTAAATACGCTAATTATGCTTAACCACGACAAGCCACATCTAAAAACAATTGCCGAAGAAAACGGTTATCAGAAAAGTGAGTTGATTAAGGCAGATCAGGTCAAAGTATATATAGCAGAAAAAGCTTTATTACCGTTAGAGGAAGGACAAAAAAGACGTATGAGAGGGCATACACTTGTGCCAGCTGATATTGATCGCGAATTCGGTATTGAAGTTGATAGTTTTGATAAGACGATTGATACAATGAATAAGATACAGCGAGATATCGTGTGGGGAGCAAAGCAAGATAAGTGAATGATATAACCATTTTAAAGAAAATGTTAAGTCAAGGTGCTCAAGTTCCCTTACAACAAGTAACTGGCAAAACTTCTGTACAACTAAAAGACAAACAAGGTAAGACAACTGTGGAGATCACGGATCTTCCTGATGATTCAATTGTTATTAAACCAGATTACTTTAAACCACCTAATATATTGAAGAATTTAAATGGGCAGCGTAGGCGCGCTGACTTCGCCATTATTTCCAATTTTAATGGGGAAAAATGGATAATCTGTATTGAAACCCAAAAAGGAACCGGTAAAGATAGGGTGCACGTTGAACAGCAATTGAGAGGGGCACAGTGCTTGATAGGTTACTGTCAATGTGTAGGCAAATCATTTTGGCAATCGGCAAAATTTCTTGATGGTTACAAGTACCGATTTATAAGCATTTCAGGTATAAACATTGATAAGCAAAGTACTCGTTTCTACAAACCTAAAAGCCAGCCCCCAGGACAGTTGCATGATACACCTGATAATTTTCGTGAGATTTTTAATCGTCAAAACATATATTTTGATGAATTGAAATAATACCAATTCTAATTAATATTGTCCCATTAAGGAATTTCACTTTTATCCCTGGTTGGAGGTTTCTCTTTGGTAGGAGCGACCTCCCGGTCGCGACCAGAGGTCGCTCCTACCATAACATTTTGACAAATGGTATCTTATTTTATAGAAATGGTATAATAATCGATTCTGATAGCGTGTCATGTTAACTCAATAACATCCTTTTTCACAATCTCCTTCGTATGCGAAAGGTCAGCATGCGAAATAAGTTCTAACGTTTCTGGCGATAACCGTTCTCTAACCTCTGCAGGTACTCTGCTCTCACCACGGTTTTGTGGTCTATAACGTAAAGTCAGGATGCAACGATACCGATCTCTCGGTTTCCACGGCAGCGCACCGTGCGACAGAAGTTCCGAGATAATCACAATATCTCCAGCTTTAGGTGTGATGTTCACCACACCCTCGGGTATATCATTTACATCGTCAGGGGTTCCGTTGTTGAAAAGGGTGGAAGGACGGTCAAATTCGGCTTTGTGTGAACCAGGAATAACCAACAGTCCGCCATCACCAGGATGGACATCAGTGAGGTAAGGAAAAACGACAAAATCATCACAGTAGATTTTTCCATTTCGGTTCTCAAAACAGTTCCTGTCGCGTCCATAATCTTCACGCGCGCAGTGTAATCGTAAGGCTTCTCCACCTTCTGGCACCCCAAATCTGTCAGCAATCATCGTGCCGCGTGCTAGTTGTGGTCTGTTGTTTGTCAGTTCCTTTATGATCGGCCAACTCGCGGGATGCAATGTGAGTGCCTCTAAAGGTTTGGCGAATGCAAAACCGTTCGGCAGATGTTTACCACTTGAATCAAAACCTGATGGTAGTTTGTCCTGAGTTGAATTAATGTAGGTATCTGCAGCCTCTTGTGCAGCCATCAGTTCTGCCCCCTGGATAGCTTGCCTCAGATGCAGATAACCCATGACATCAAATAGATAACGTTGTTCTGGAGTCATCATATTATCCTTTTTTTACACATCGGAACCCAACACTGGTAGTAGCAAAGGAAGGTATGTCTCGCATCCTACGCGAGAGGCGTAGTGAATCAGCTGAATAATACCATGTTCCCCCGCGAAAAACACGCGAACTATCTATCTCCAAATAGTCCGATAACAATGCTTCTATATTTTCACCTGCAATTGGATTATCTTTTGGTGAATGTTCATAGAAATCAGATTGATAGACATCAAGACACCATTCACGAACATTACCTACCATATCATACAATCCTATTTATTCGGTGGGTAACTACCAACTGGTGTCGTAGCGATGGTAGCAACTCTTCCGTCCCAACGGATACCGTAATTTGCCCTGTTTCTACTGATTGAATCTCCCCAGGGATAGCTCTTACCGACTAAACCCCCTCGTGCAGCTTTTTCCCATTCTGCTTCTGTCGGTAACCGTTTTCCTGCCCATTGTGAGTATGCCATCGCTGCATACCAACTAACAGCAACAACAGGATGATTGTACTTTCCCGTCCCATAACCTTTCTCTCTATCCCAAAGTTTCAAATAGTTCCCATCATGGTATTCATTTGGTATGTTGTTTTTGCTCCACTGCGGGTTTTCATCAACAAAAACTTGATACTGCTCATTTGTAACTTCGTACCTATCCATATAAAAATCGTCAAGATAGACAGTGTGGATAGGACTTTCATCCGTGTCTCCAGATCTGGATCCCATCAGAAATTCTCCTGCAGGTATCAACACCATCTCTGCCCCATCATCCTCATAAACCATGTCGTACCCTGGTTTAGGAGGATGATTTTGATTGTAACGTTCTCGTTGTGTTTCATTTGATAGAACTTCATAAGCTTCTGTTGCTTCTCGAAATTTCGCTGCTGTTACTTTATCGTTTGGATTCTTATCGGGGTGATACTTTAGTGCCAGTTGATGGTATGCTCTCTTTATTTCCTGTGCAGAAGCATCACGAGGCACATTCAGAATTGCATAATAATCTCGTTTTAGCATCAATAACCCCTAAACTTATCGTATGCCTAATGCGGATTGTAAACATTTATCTATCTGTTCCATCGCAGTTTCAGAAAGTTTGCCGATTATACGCAGAATTAAATTCTGATCTTGAGTGTTGAGATTTTCACATTGTACGATGGAATTGATGTGGAGGCCTGTTAGGTGTCCTTCAACTGTAGAAACATCTATAAAATACTGGGTAGTTGCACCAATTCTACGTTGAGAGCTACTAGTGATTAGGGCAAGAATCGTGTCATCAATTCGCTGATTCCACATATCAGACTGCACTACTAATGCTGGACGGATTTTCCCTCCTGTTTGGTCGCTATATGGAAAATCTACCAGTACAATATCACCGCGTTCAACCTTCATTGTTCCTCCGTGGATCCAGTTCGTTGTATACATCCATTTCTGGATCGTCCCAACCAGCACGAAGTCCTGCTTGCACAAGCAATGAACGCCGTTCTTCAGGCGTTAGCGGGCCATCATCATACAACTTTTCATTCAATTGTTTGTATGTCTCTGCTGGTAAAACAACATATTCAGCATTTGTCTCTGGATCCACAAGGCGCACAAAGTTGTCTTTGGAATCCTGAACTGCTTGTTTAAGTTCTTCAGTTATTATAATCATCATTTCACCTTTTTAATCTTTAAAATTTCGGGGATTTCACTCAAGGAAACTACTTCATAGTCAGGCTGGATTTGTGTGTCGTTCGGCACACGATCCCGATTGAGCCAGACTGTCCGGGCACCAACGTTCTGTGCCCCTGCTACATCATTTTTGAGTGAATCTCCTACATGTAGCATCTGAGAGAATTCACAACCTATTCTCTGAGCAGTTATCTCAAAGATTTTTGGATCCGGCTTTTGAACCTTTACATCTTGGGAGAAAACAACAAACGTAAACCGATTTTCAAGTCCACACCGTTCAGGATAGGTATTGCCATTTGAGAGTAAACCCAACTTGTAATGTGGTGCTAACACATCAAGGGTTGGAATAACATCAGGATATAATTCTATATCTTCAAAACGGTGTCTTATATATTTATTATGAAGATGTGCTGCAAGTTTGCTGTTTGGAGAGCCAATAATTTCAAGAGTTCGTTCAAATGCGCCGCGTCTAATTTCTACAAGGTTCCAGATTTTACCTTTAACTTCCTCCGCATACGTATTTCTAATTTCAATCATCTCATCAACAGTGAGTTTTAAAGCGCGTGGAGATCCAACGCGTCTTTGTATTTCAATCAATGTCAGTTTCAGGGAATGACGCATGACCTTAACAAAATCCCATAAGGTCATATCACCATCAAATGAGATAACAGATATATTCAAGAACTCACCCTCAAAGTACTAAGGTGTAGAAACACCGATGGAAGCATGAATCTGGACAAACTTCCAAGACTCATCAATCTTTTCTAAAACGCCAGTCATCCGCATCACAAATTCTTCTGAATTGCCTTGCCACTTGAGTTTCCAAAGCTGACGCGTGTAGAACCAAGCAACATCTTCGCGTTCTTGTACATCAAGGTTGATGAAATTGATGCTGAAACCCTCAGTACTTGCAACATGGTTACGGTAGTATTCTACAAATCCTTCCGCACCAACAATAATTTCACCTGCATCTGTACCTATTTTCACATAGTGCGGAACAGGCATCATTATGGCAATAAGGGTTTCAGCATCTCTATCAACAAGTGCCTTAAAATATGCTTTCACAGTATTAAGCGCATTGGGCATCGTGAATTCCTGTGAGTGCATCCCACAAAGCGCGACTCATCTGTTCACAGGCTTCCACCACTACCTCCTGAGAATCTGCAGGTAATGCACCGATCCGATCAAGTAATTTTTCGGCTTCATGTTCATTGTGTGAATGTGTGACAAAGTAAGGTTCAACTTTATCGGGCAATTGGTAGAATTCCTTCAAACCTGTTAACTTTGATTTCGCGGTTTCAGGTTGCTGTACCTCAAAAGCATAAAGTGCGCCTAATGCTGTGTTGCTATTTGAAAAAAGGTTGTCCGCAGTATCTAAAAGTGTTTTCACCTGTGGAATCTGTGCGTCCGAAATCTCTGTGTCAAGCCCGTCAGCAAAATCTTGCCACATTTCAATATGTTCTGTTTCCTCTTCTGCTGTTTCCGCATCGTTCAATGTTTCCCATCCCTTTGGCAGCGTAGAGATAAATGCACCATATTCACGCGCATAACACTTCAATGCATCAACAGGTAAGTTACCCGCACTCCACGCTTGATAAAAAGGATGTTGCAGAAGATTATATCTTGAAATTTTACTATCTAATGCTTGTTTGATATCCATAAATTTTGCACTCCATTTCTAATCTAAAATGTTTGATATTACATTATGTTGGACTTTAGATGTCATATAAAAACTGCTTATTAGTATAGCATATCAACATTGGATTGTCAAGAATCAGAAATTTTACCCAGGGTTATTCATAATAAGACTATATTCATATAAGAATGCTTTTAAATTTCTCTTGACTAATTATGATTTATTCAATTATAATTAGTTTGGCGAAATAGAACAGATTTCATAAGATAAGATTATAAAAATAGAACAGAATCCTTTTAGGATATAAGGAGTCGATCTTTATGAAGAAGTTAATGTTTGCGTATGCTATAACATTGTTGCTTGTAGTAACCCTCCATTTGCCGCTCAGTTTTGCACAAAGTTATACAACTATAGGATTGCCAGAAGGTTCAAATGCACGTCTCGGTAAAGGTAGAATAAGAGATATTGTCTTCACCACAGATAATACGAAACTGGCTGTAGCAAGCAGTATCGGTATCTGGCTTTACGACGCAGAAACAATTGAACTACAAGATTTACTGACAGGACATACATCCTCTGTCAATAGTATTGCTCTTAGTCCTGATGGAGTAACACTCGCTTCTGGTAGTAGTGATAATACGATAGGTCTTTGGAACCTTAATACTGGTAGATAGCTTCGCACATTAGTTGGACACACCCGGCCAGTCAGCAGTATCTCCGTTAGTTCGGATGGAGAAACGTTGGCGTCCGGGAGTTCCGATAACACCATCGGTTGTGGGATATAACAACGGGTGAAGAGCTACACACACTGGAGGGACATACCAATAGGTTACGGAGCGTAGCTTTTAGTCCTGACGGTGAAATACTTGCATCGGGCAGTGAAGATAGAACAGTCCGTCTTTGGAACGTCCGTACTGGTGAACACATTCGCACCTTGACCGGTCATAGATATACTGTAAATAGTATATCTTTTACTCCCGATGGCGAAAGACTTGCAACGGGCAGTGCTGATAATACAATTCGTTTGTGGCAGGTCAATACTGGTAATCATCTCCGTACTTTTGAAGGACATACCTCCTGGGTTACCAGCCTTTCTATCAGTTCCGATGGTGGTTTAATCGCATCAGCGAGTATTGACAAAACAATTCGATTGTGGAACATCAACAATGGTGATTTAGTTAAAACACTGACTGGACATACACGGGCAGTCGATATTGTGGAATTTAGCCCAGATAACCAAATACTTGCTACGGGAAGTCGGGATCACACGATGCGTCTGTGGGATGTTAGCAGTGGGAAATCCATTAAGACTTTATCTGAATATTTTCTTTGGATGAGGGGAGTCGCTTTCTCTCCAGATAACCAAATCCTTGCAACAGGGAGTTTTGATAACTCCATTCAGATTTGGGATTTTGCCAATCGAAGGCACGTCCGCACACTGCTCGGACATACAGGTTCAGTTCTAAACATAGACATCAGTTCTGATGGAGAAACGCTGGCATCGGTTAGCTATGATAGTACGGTTCGGTTGTGGGACCTTGACACAGGTAGCCTTCTCCACACCCTGATAGGGCATACAGATGATGTAGATGGTGTTGCATTCAGTCCTGATAGTCAAATCGTCGCATCAGCAAGTGTTGATCACACAATTCGACTTTGGGATGTAAGTACAGGTGATCATCTCCGAACACTGACAGGCCATACAGATTGGGTGTTAGGAGTATCATTCAGTCCAGATGGTAAGATGCTTGCATCAGCAAGTAATGATTTCGAGATTCGTCTTTGGGAAGTTAGAAGTGGGCTTTCTCTCAAAACACTGTCAGGACATAGAGGTACAATCAATGATGTAGCATTTAGTCCGGATGGAGAAATACTTGCATCTGGAAGTATTGATGATACGGTTCGGTTGTGGTCTGTTAATTCCGGTACTCATTTACAGACGTTGACTGGACACACGGATGGTGTCACTTCTGTCTCATTCAGTCCAAACGGTCGTACACTTGCATCTGGGAGTGATGACAAAACGGTGCGTCTCTGGGAAGTTTTTACTGGAAAACCTATCAAAACGTTGACTGGACACACCTCTTTTGTTAACCGCGTTTCTTTCAGTTATGATGGTCGAACACTTGCTTCAGCGAGTACGGATGGCACAATACTATTGTGGCCATTTTCAAGCGATGGCAACCTACCTGTTGATCCCAAAGGTAAATTTAATACAAGGTGGGGAGCCATTAAGGCAACTGCAGTTTTCCAAAATTACCCTAACCCGTTCAATCCAGAGACCTGGATTCCTTATCAACTTGCTAAATCTTCCAAAGTCTCAATCACAATTTATAGTGCTAAATTTATAGTGC
Source organism: Candidatus Poribacteria bacterium (assembly GCA_012270795.1). Classification (GTDB taxonomy): domain Bacteria; phylum Poribacteria; class WGA-4E; order WGA-4E; family WGA-3G; genus MSPOR6. The sequence goes on along the minus strand of JAAXHO010000004.1, from coordinate 558 downwards.
TAATGGAAGCATAGTACGTGAGTTAGATTTAGGACACCAGCAAGTCGGACTCTATGTCTCACAGTCCAAAGCTGCGCACTGGGACGGTAAAAATAAGAATGGAGAAAACGTGGCAAGTGGCGTTTATTACTATAAATTTACCGCTGACAATTTCACCTCAACACGAAAAATGCTCATTCTGAAGTAACAATCATTGAGAATCATTATTCTCAATGACTTGTGTTAGTTAAACATTTGTTTCTGTTGTCTGAACGAGGATTTTCAGGATTTATAGATTTCCAGGATTTACCTTCAACAGGTTCTATTCCCAAAGTTGACATCAAAGTGCATCAAAAAGCCTTGATGAGGTCATCCTGGTAATCTGATAATCCTGTAAATCCTCGTTCAGACAAGTAACCAAAACTTTACACACCCCTTTTCAGAAAATCGTTTGACATCAACATTCATTCGTGTTAAAATAAAAACGGTATTTAGTCTTGATTATTACAAGCGATAAAGAAGTACAAGAGCAATTTACCAGAAGCATTCAATTGTCGAATTTCGCTCTTGTAGGAGGGG
>JAAXHO010000132.1 GCA_012270795.1 Candidatus Poribacteria bacterium | reverse complement strand
GTGTGGTATTCTGCATTGGTTAGGAAACCGCACCTACTGGGGAGTGTGCATATATTTTAGATTTCACTATAATTCTACATTCTGAGTTGTAGGAGGGAATTCCGATTCCCGTCACCTTGTTGCGATTTGGAAAACGTTTATTTGAAATGTGAATCGTTGATGACTGTGACTCACTGAATTTTTAGGAACCGTTTAGGTTGATCCTGTGGAATGACTTCAAATGAAATAAGTTTTTCTTCGTGAGTTTCTGATGCTTCAGCATTAGATTGGTTAAACGGATTCAGTTTCTCAATTTGGGGTGAGTAGAGCGTTATGCCTATCATCATCACTACGCCGAATACAAATCCTGTCATATAAAATGGATTGTATGCACGAATGTTACTGCGTATCCAGGATTTCATATTCTCAACCGCAGAACCTATACGATTAAGAACTGATCGTCGGGCATTTTCATAAGTTTGCATCGTCTTTACGCGGGACATGACGTTTGACAGAAAATAGTCAGAGGTTTTGACAGGTTCTAAATAATTGAGAAGTTTACCTGTCTGTTGAATTGCAGCGTATCGGTCACTACAATTTGAGCACCGTTTTAGATGCCAACGAATAATATGCCGTTTCCATGCTGGCAGTTCGTTGTCAAAATAGGCTGAAAGTTGTGTTTGATAGTTGTGACAGTTGTTTATTTTAGATTTGGGCATTTACACTCTCTCCTATTCCAGCCTTGATAAGCAGTTTTTTCATGTTTTGTCGTGCTCGGTGGATTAACGATTTTACTGCTCCGACAGAACAGTTTAGAATTTCCGATATTTCTTCATAGCTGAGTTCTTGGTATGTTACCAGTGTTAATGCTAAACGTTGATTTTCAGGGAGTTGCTTCAGTGTTTTTCTGATAATTTGTTGTCGTTCCTTTTTCTCATAAAGGATATCGGGTTGAAAACGCGTATCTACCATAAATTCAGAATGGTAAACATCCTCATTTTCGTCAACCATATCTTCCAGATAGTAAGTTTTTCGTCGCGCACGATTACGGATTTCATTTCGGGACAAATTGGTTGCGATCGTATATAACCAACTTTTAAAGGAGGCTCTCGGTTCATAACGACTCGCGCTTTTGTAAACCCGAAGAAACGTCTCTTGCGCTAAGTCTTCAGCACGGTGACAGTCGTTGATAGTATGATTGATATAGTTTACAAGCGCATCTTGATACCTTCTGACAAGCAGCTCAAACGCGCTCATATCTCCTTTACGACATTCTAACATTAAATCTTCATCAGAAACAATCATAATGTTCTCCTATCAATTCAGGGATAGCGTTTATCAAACTAATAGGGGCTGATCTATTCTTCTTCCGTGTTTGCTTTTTCTGTTGACTGATAGTCACTTGCAGGCGTTAATTTCAGACGCATTGCTGTTTTAAAGGCTGTGATCGCTTCTCGCCGCTTTCCCTGAAGTGAGTAAACGGCTCCGAGTTCAGAATGCAATTCTGGGTGATTCGGAATAATTTGGATTGCTCGTTCATAAACGTCGATAGCCTCATCGTAACGCTTCAACATTCTATAGACTGATGCAAGATTGACATACACAGTGACTTCACTTGGTTCACATACAATTGCTCTCTTGTATGCATTAATTGCTTTCTCATAATTCTCTAACATGAAGTAGGCTAAACCGAGATGAAAATGTGCTTCAGCGGATTCACGGTTATGTTGAATTACGAGAAGGAATTCTTCAATAGCTTTTTCATAGTTACGTGCATTTAAGGCATCTGCTCCCTGTTTCAAATGTTTTGCTGCGGTTTGGTGAAGATGAATATCTAATCTGCCCTGTTGTATAAATTTGCTTTGTAAACTATCAGAAGAAATCGTTGAATCATCACGTTGTAGAGGTGAGTTCGCGGACTCATCTTTTTGTGCTGCATCGCTTTTTTTATCTTTCATCCGAAAACTCCGTTCGCCAATTACTGAGTGCCTATATTACATTAACACCTAAGTTCCAAAAAAGTGTCATTTTATTAACGACTTGGTTTCTGTTCACAGAAATGCTGCGTCAACGAACAATTCTAAACCCTATTACAAATTCTGCGTAGTTAGTGCTAAAATAATCAAAACTTATGCAGGTGCTAAAGTCATGGTTGTAATACCATGCACCCCCGCAAGCCACACGGAAGTTTTCCTCATCATCATAGGGAGTATTTGTCCATTCCCAAACATTCCCCATCATATCATAACACCCGAATGGACTGATACCCTCTTTAAATGCTACGACTGGTGTGGTGCTATCTGCCCCCAGTTCTGCGGTATTGCAGCGTGGTTTGTCTATTTCATATCCCCACGGGAAGGTTCTATCATCTGCGCCGCGCGCTGCGTACTGCCATTCCGCAAACGATGGCAATCTACCTCCGACATATTCCGCGTAAGCCTCTGCATCTTCACAACTTACCCACACAACAGGATGATCACCTTTGCGTCCGTATATCTCATAATTTTTTTGCGATTTCTCCATCCAGTCTTTTGAAGGTTCATGTCCAGTTTCCTGTATGAATCGGTGATATTGAGCATTGGTTACGGGATAGACACCTATTTCAAATTCGCCAATTTCCAGCGGGTGACAGTCTTCACCGATGAGTGCTGTCCCCGTAGGAACAGTTATAGTGGCATCTAAGGCTTGAAGTGCTGCTTTGCGCACTTCCTGTTCAGTATGAGCCAGTGCATATCCAAGAGGGGAAATTACTTCTCCAACAGGTGGTGTTGTCAGTTGTGGTACTTTCTCCCATCCTAAATCGGTACTTAAAAGCAATTTGACAGCATCGTATAGTGTGTCGTTGTAATGCCAAGTCCAATAATCTTGAAGCAGTTTTTGAAATGCAACTGCGTTATCGATCTCTGTTAATGCAATTCGTGATTTTTTCGGCTTTTTGACATCCAGTAACATATTCTTATGTTCCAACGACATCTGATTTTTTCTTGGTTTGAGATTAACCTTAAATTCCACTTCGTGGGTTTCGTCCCAATAATCCGTAAGACTATGGGTATCCCAAAATTCACCAATTTCCTCGGGTGTGGTATCAGGGCTCGGTTTTTTCTTTTTCTTCAATTTCTACGGAGATGAAGGAATTATGCTGCTTTTCGTTGAATAAGTCTTCTTCTTGCACTTTCACGTGCCAATCCAACATCCAGTGTGATATGCTGATCTTCAGTCATGCCGAGATTGACAGCGTGTGCTGTTTCAAGGTTGAACCCCCATTCAATCCATTCAGGCCTGTCATCTTCAGGAATATCTCCCGCCACGACGACCTTCATAATACTAATGCCTTTACCAAGATTGTATGCACGTTCTATATATTCAAGGTGTTTGTCCAGGGGGCCCGCCCTCCAACATCCTGCCCTCCTTGTTCGCTGTTGTGAGGATAACATCAATCTCAGGATGATCAATGACAGCATCCATCACGTCGCCGGTGTAGATGTGTGTAGAACACCCGATGACACGGATCTTACCGGCGGTTTTTGCTTCTCGAAACGCGTCAAACGCACCCTCACTTTCTCTCCTTGCTAAATCGTCGGGTGAAGAAATTGCATGCAACAACATGACATCTATGTACTCAGTTTGTAATTCCTGCAATGCTTTTTCAATGCTTGCGGCTGCGCTTTCGTGATCTTTATTGGCAGTTTTTGTTTGGATGACAATTTCATCTCGGTTAATCTGTCGGACTGTTTCGCCGAGATGGGGTTGCGTTCCATAACCTTCGGCAGTGTCCCAAAATGTAATGCCTTCGTCAAGTGCTTTCAACATGAGTTTAGCACCCGCTTCAATAGTTTTACAGGTGTCCTTGAGACGGCCTGCACCAAAACATAGACGTGAGATTTCCAGTCCTGTTTTTCCATAAGTGAGATATTCCATTCCTGCCTCCATTTTGTCAGATGTTTTTCTATATACACTATAGTCGATCGCGTTAAAATATCATACCGAAACTTGATAAAAAATGCAACACTTTTTTCTGGTGTGTAAAGTTTTTGGCATCCAGAATCTCGGATCTCGCGGAATACGCGGAAGACACGGAGAAGACTGTGCCAATAAAACGTCTTGCTTAGATAATGTTTATTCTTAGCAATAAATTGTGATCCAGCAGTCTTTTCCGCGTCTTCCGTGTCCTCCGTGAATTCCGCGATTCCGTGCCTACCAGAATCACCACATGCCAAAAACTTTACACAACACTTTTTTCTGGAAATAAAACGCTTGGTAAGGTATCATCACATAAAACATCTGACCAGATAGCATAACATCATTATGAAACTTATTGGACACACCATTTTTGAAAACACACCAATTGAAATAACATTTGGGAACAATCGCGTTGAATCCATACAGAAGGTTGCATCTGCTGCCAGTAATACGTGGATTGCACCAGCACTCATAGACATCCAAGTAAACGGTTTTTCGGGGTTTGACCTCAATGTCGCGACCGTCACAGCAGCAGATGTGTGTGCAATGGTACGCTCATTATGGGAGGTTGGGACCGGTTTCTTATGTCCAACAGTGGTGACAGCCTCTAATAAACATACCAACAACGCTCTTTGTGCAATTGTAAACGCATGTACGGAAGATAAAACAATAAATCACTCTATACTCGGTATTCATCTTGAAGGTCCTTACATTTCAGCAGAAGATGGTCCGCGTGGTGCACATCCGAAAGCACACGTTAGAGAGCCTAATTGGAACGAATTTCAACAGTGGCAAGACATTGCAGAGGGCATGATCCAAATTGTTACGCTGGCACCTGAGAAAAATGGTGTGCTTCAATTTATTGAGAAATTGGTTGCAAATGGGATAGTTGTGGCAATAGGGCATACGAATGCTTCAATAAAAAATATACATGATGCAGTGCGTGCAGGTGCCAAACTCTCTACACATCTCGGCAACGGGGCACACGCGTTTATTCAACGACACCCGAACTACATCTGGGAACAACTTGCTACAGATGAACTGTGGGCAAGTCTCATCGTTGATGGACATCACCTTCCGCCTACTGTTGTCAAGTCAATGATACGTGCTAAGACGCTGGAAAGATGCATTCTCATCAGCGATGCTACTGCGTTGGCGGGAATGCCGCCCGGGGATTATCAGTTCGCTGGACAATCGGTAGAGTTGACTTCGGATAAGTGCGTCCGTTTAACTGGAACGGAGTATCTCGCGGGTTCTGCAATTGAACTGGCACGTGGTGTTGAGAACAGTGTCCGGTTTGCTGGCATTTCACTGCCAGATGCCGTTTCATTGGCAACACGGAACCCCGCGCGATTGCTTGGTTTGGAAGAAAAAATTGACACCTTCACAGAAAGTAACACAACCGACCTGATTATTTTTGAATGGGATAATACCACATGCAAAATTGATCTAATTGCAACGATTCTGGATGGACAATTGGTTTATGATTCATAGATAAATTATTAATTTCTGTTTATCTTGATTATTTTATCTTTTCAGGGTATAATACATATATGGCACAAGACATTGCTACCTTTCCTTCCGCTTATGAAACCTAAAGCAGGTATGGATACAGAACAGTGGGTTCAAAACTGTATTGATACGGCAATTGCAGTCTCAACTGATCAACAGATGCAAAGCGATTTGCTCTGTGCTTTATCTCTTTTTGGGAGTATAGTCCATGATGCTGAACTCTTCAAAAGACTCATATCGGAGAAAATCATGCAAGAATCTAAATATTACCAACTGCTACGTGAACAATTCATTGCACAAGGTATTGCACAAGGTATTGAACAGGGGGCAAGAAACACTACAATTAGACACATTTTAGCATTGCTTGAAAGCAGATTTTCTGAAGATGCTGTCAGAAACATGTCTGCCAAAGTTGAAAGTATAGAGGATTTACAACGATTGGATGAGCTGCTTATTACGGCATCAAAAGTACATAATCTTGATACTTTCATAAATATGTTGGATGTGTAACACACAAAGGTTGTTTATCTTACACCTATTTGTGGAAGATCATTGCAGTTATCCAACAGAAACGTTTGAGCATAGGAAAAAGACGTAAGAGTTTATCATCAACCGATTTGAGAAATTGGAAAGACCAACGATAGAAAAAGGGGATTGGAATTATCCGTTTCCAAAACAGCGCACCTAAAGAGAGGAGATGAAATTCACGGTGCTCCATCTCCTCAAAGTGTTGACCGATTGCTTCAATATCAGGGATGGCAAAATAACGCAACCCGCGAGAGTATTTGAGGAACAGTTTGCGATATAACCACACCAGCGGATGATTCCGCATATTTTCCATGAAAATCGCTTTCCCACCCGGTTTGAGAACACGGTAACACTCTTTCGCTGTTTCTGAATGTTCGGTAAACACCAACACAGATTTTGAGATGATAAAGTCAAAGGTGTTGTCTTGAAAAGCGAGTTGTGTGGCATCCATCAGGGAAAAGTCAACTGCATCGAAAACCTTGTGTCGGTTTGCCCTTTCCTTTGCTTCCTTCAAGCGAAAAGGTAGCAAGTCAATGCCGACAACAGATGCCCCCTGTTTTGCAAGCAATGTAGCAGTACCACCAGTCCCTGTGCCTAACTCCAGTACCTTTTTCCCTTCCAAATTCCCCATTTTGGGCAGAATGTACTCAAAAACAGGTAGGTAAAAGTCTTCCCACCAGAGTAATAGGTCAGTATCAACAGTGCAGTCGTTATCTATTGGTTTCGATGCGTCAGGTTCATGCAAACCTATATCTTCCCCATTTTCCGTAGGTTTTCAATACATTTTTCTGCACATTCCAGTGGCGGATAAGCATAACTTTCCTGCTCAACGACGTACCACTCGGTGCCGCCAACGGTCTCACAAACCTCAAACACATCATCCCAAGGTATATCACCTTCTCCGACAAGTGCCTTGTTATTAGTTGCGGAGTATTCTTTGACGTGTACGAGTTTTGATCTGCCAGGGTACCTTTTGATGTATGTAACGTTATCTGCACCAGCGCGAAGAACGTGTCCTATGTCAATTTGCAGGACAACACTGTCATGAGTGTTGCTTGCGAATGTATCCCACGGCACTTCTCCATCCAGAGGCTTGAATTCACCCGTATGGTTGTGATAACCAACAAACATGTCTTGGTCAGCTATTTTTTCAGCAATTTCGTTGAAAAGTTTTGCTGTGTTTCGCCACGCTTCCTGTGAATTTGTGTACTCTCCCCCCAATCCTGGCACAATCAGATAGGGGTTACCGAGAGTTTTGTTGAATTCCACTGTCTTAGCAAGTTGATCGCCGAGGAGGGTGTTGATCCCAGTATGTGTGCCAACGACTTTTAATTCAAGGTCATCACACATGCCACGCAACTCTTCTGCAGTTCGGTCATAATAACCGGCAAATTCTACGCCTTCGTATCCCATCTGTGCAACGGATTGAAGTGCAAGGGATAGGTCTTTTGCACAATCTTCTCGGACAGAATATAACTGTAAGGCTATTGGTATTCTTTCGCTCAATTAGATTCTCCTTGTTTGAAGTTGGGTTGTATAAAAATAAATTATGTTTTTTAATGGAAGAAATCCCTTTATCAAGGGAACTTCAAAATTTATTGTGAAAGACAAATACTTTCAGTGCAGAACTTTTACACGCAGCCCACGGATCGGTGCAAGATCTTGAATTGGATTTGGACTGATATGTAAAAACCTAAGATGCTTCAAGTTTTTAAGAAAACTAATATCTTGGATATGATTATGACTCAGATTAAGTGACACAAGTTCTGTCAATCCTGCAAGAGATGTAACATCCCCGATCTCGTTACCACTAAGAAATAAGTGTGTGAGTTGTGTTAATCCTGTGAGGCATGTAACATCGTTGATCTGATTATGATCAAGCGATAAATTTTTTAGTTGATTTAAACCCATAAGAGGTGTGATGTCTTGAACATGATTATGACTAAGATTAAGGAACTCAAGTTGTGTTAAACCTGCAAGCGGTGTGATGTCCTGAATTTCATTATCGCTAAGGTCTAACTTTGTAAGGTGTGTTAAACCTGCAAGCGGTGTTATATCGCTAATTTGATTGCAACTAAGTCTTAACTCCTTAAGTTGTGTTAAACCTGTGAGCGGTGTGATGTCCTGAATTTGATTGCCTCTAAGGTTCAATTCTGTAAGTTGTGTCAACCCTGCGAGCGGTGTGATGTCCTGAATTTCATTATCGTTAAGATTTAACATCGTCAACCGGACCAAGTCTGTAAGTGGTGTGATGTCGTTTAATTGACTACTATAAAGATTTAACGATCTCAGCAGTGGCAGTCCCGCGAGCAGCGTACCGAGATTTGTGAGATCGCGGACTACCTGCCTCTGAAGTGATAAGCGCGTAAGTTGTGTTAACCCTGCGAGCGGTGTTATATCGATTATTTCACTACCACTAATCGATAAATCTGTGAGTTGTGTTAACCCTGCGAGCGGTGTTATATCGATTATTTCACTACCACTAAGCGATAAATCTGTAAGTTGTGTCAACCCTGTGAGCGGTGTTATATCGATTATTTCATCACCACTAATCGATAAATCTGTGAGCTGTGTTAACCCTGTGAGCGGTGTTAGATCATTTATTTTATTACCGCCACCGCCGAGATGTAACTTCGTGAGTTGTGTCAACTTTGCGAGAGCTGTAATATCTGTAATCTTATTCATAGCAAGATCTAATTCTGTGAGTTGCGTCAATCCTGCAAGTGGGGTAATGTCTGTAATATTGAAATTTGCGTAAAGCTTTAAAGTCGTTAAACCTGTCATTTTTTCTATGCCAGTTAAATCTCGTATATAATAGTTATGTGCAATTAGTTCCTTTAATTCCTTCAGACTATTTTCCAAGATAGGTTCGTTTTCATCTAAGCCCAAATCCCATCGCACCACTGTGGCTAATTTTGCATCGGGTATTTCAACAGTCGACATTTTTTCGCTCAATTAGGTTCTCCTCTTTTGAAGTTGGTTTTGTATAGCACTTATGTCATCGGCAGGTTGACGACCTGTCCGTTATCAGCAGAAACAAGCCCTGCCTCTAAAATCTCTTGTGCATCTCGGCTTATGTATGGGCAGCACAAACCATCTATCGGTTCTCCCGTTTCTATGCAGTGGATGAAGTATTCAGCAGCATTCCGTTTGCCTTCTGGCAGTGGGTCGGGGTCTATGACTTTCGCATCGCTGCCGGCAGGTGTCAAATTGACTTGGTTACCAGTTACTGTCAATGCTCCCTCGGTGCCGTAGACTACAGGATTTGGGGTAACATAGCCCGTCTTTTGTGTCCACGATGCTTCGGTGATACCGAATGCATTACCATATTTCATTAGGATAACAGCATTGTCGTCAGGAAGCGGATAGTCTTTGACAAAGGTGCCACGGAAAGCAGTTACCTGCTCTGGTTTTCCCAGTAGATATGCACACATATCTGCACAGTAACAACAGTAATCCATCAAGGCACCTGCGCCGTTTTTTTCTTCATCGTAGAGCCACTCGTAGAAGTAGCGGGAACAACCGATCTCTTTTGGACCATTGTGTGCTGAACGCCATTTGAAGTAGAACACATCACCGATTGCGCCATCTTTGATGAGTGCCATCGCGGTATTCAGTGCTGGACTCCAGGCAGTGGGCCAATTGATCATAAGATAAGTGCCAGCCTCCTGTGCAGCCTTGAGCATTCGATCCGCTTGAGCAAGTCGGGCTGCCATCGGCTTTTCCGACACAACGTGTATGCCTTTGGCAGCTGCGGCTTCAACAATCTCCGCGCCCGCGTTATTTTCTGCACACGCTTGAACGATGTCTAATTTCTCTTTTTTCAACAATTCCTGCCATGAATCGTAGACAGTATCAACACCACTTGCTGCTTTGAATTGGTCGCGTAATTCCGCGTTGACATCGCCTGCACCGACAATCTCAACGTTTGGGTGTGCTTTCCAACGATTCAATTCACCCCACACATGGTCATGTACTAACGAAGCAAAGCCAACGCGATATGTTTTTGCCATAAGTTTCATCTCCTATAATGTTATACCATTTCTAATTGATAATGTCTCTTTTTGTAGCATAAACTTCCAGTTTGTGCCAAAAGAATGACTACCATAACAACCGTTCTAATGAGACAATAATTTATAGAAATGGTATTATTATGAATTAATTATTCTTCTGCACGAACTGCAATTTTTATTGCTGTTTCGCCGTTCAGACGGTATCCGCTATCAAGTGCCTTAAATCCATCCTCAACTTGGGAAAGTGGTATCTGGTGGCTGACCATATCAGCGAAAGGTAAATCACTCTTTTCAAGCAGCGGTAGTCCTCGAACGAAGTGCTCATACCTACTTCCCCAGATCGCTTCAAGACGAAGGTTTTTTCGCATAAGTAGCTGATTGATATTGAAATCAATTGACCCCATATCTACAAAGTGTCCGACTTCAACGAAAGTACCACTGCTGCGTGTGTAACCTAAACCTTCTGGTGTTGCGGGTAGGAATCCTGCACATTCAAAGACAACATCCGCCCCAGCTTTGTTCGGTGTCTCTGCTTTCACAAGTTCTGTCCGTTCTTCTGCTGTGGTAACTTCCTCTATATCAATAGTGACATCTGCTCCGAACCGTTTTGCCAGTTCCAACCGACCAGCCGGACCACCGACCATGATGATTTTTCCTGCCCCGCTTAATTTTGCACAAGCAAGCGTTACCAAACCGATTGCTCCAGAACCCTGCACAACGACGGTATCCCCGAGTTGAATCTCTCCGCGCATCACTGCATGCACACCAACAGTGAATGGCTCAACAAGCACAGCAACCTCCGGTGATGCATCCGTTTTCATAAAACAGGTATTCGGGTAAGTGAGGTACATATAGTCAGCGAAACCACCACGGAAATGCGGTGCCTCATCAGGATTCCATTGAAAACCGTAACCACCGTAGTTAGTGCCAGGGGCAAAGATAATCCTGTCTCCCTCTTTTACCGGTTGACCGACATAGTCTTTTTCAACACCATCACCTATTGCTTCAACGATACCGACATTTTCATGACCTAATAAGATCTCCTTTTGGAAACCGTTTTGCCAGTTATGAAGGTCGGTACCACAAATACCGGACAACTCCTGTCGCAGCAGAAGTGTGTTTGGGGCAGGTTCTGGCACAGGGTATTCACGAATCTCAAAATCTTTACCGTACGCAACTACGGCTCTCCCTGTTCGGGGCATAGTCTACTCCTATAGATTGTGTGAGGAAACAGTTGACGGGTCAACCACTTCCCCACATTTTTTATTTTACTAACTTAACCCAAGTTGCTACCAACAAGATTTTAGACTTATAGACACCGTCTTTAATTGAGTATAATACACTTCTCGGAAGTTTTTGTAGCACAATCTGCCAGTTTGTGTGCTAAGATGCACAATCTGGCAGATTGTGCTACATTGGTGGCAACTTGAGTCATTCCTATATATTTTCACTTTTTTCGTGAAAGGATTATAAAAATGAGAATAATCCCACCGATGGAAATCCATAACCAATTATTTTTGAAAATTTCAAAGAATATATTAAACGCGATCCGAGCACCAACTTCAATTGCAACTATTGCTGCAGTCTTACCCCATGGAAAATCAGCATTATGACGTTTACGCAACCTATCAGCATATAACCATGAAATTCCTAAAGTGCCAACAACCACCACAAAAAATAGCAAATTAACGAGCCCTTGGATTCCGCTCAAAAGTGCATACATGAATTTTATCTCCTCTTTAGGTTTTGTTATTATAGAGTCACGATATCATAAAAAGATAGTGATATATGTTGACACCAAAGAATTATCTATTCATTGTGGATACGGTCAGGATGACTATAAACCGCCATACGTTCTCCTCGCATGAAACCGACTAACGTGAGATTCCCTTCTTCTGCCAAGTCAACGGCAAGCGTAGAGGCGGCAGAAACGGCAACAATGATAGGGATCCGGGCAAATAGTGCTTTTTGAACAATTTCAAAACTGGCGCGTCCACTCACCATCAGAATGTGCTTTTCAAGAGGTAACATCTCTGACAGCAACGCTTGACCGATAACTTTATCTACAGCGTTATGCCTGCCGATATCCTCTCTGACAATGAGAAGTTCACCATCTTCGTCAAAAAGCCCTGCTGCATGCAGTCCACCTGTTTTTTCAAATACTGATTGTGCTGCACGTAACCGATCATTGAGTTTGTAAAACACACTTTGGTTTAGTTGGAACATAGCACCTATTGGATCTACTTGGTGTTTTACGGATTCAATCGTCATTTTCCCACAAAGTCCGCAGCTTGCATTTGCATGGAAGTTGCGCTGCCACCCTTGTTCCTCAAGGTCCAACTCATGCACTAAATGCACATTGACGATATTTTGCATGTTCGTGGAAAAATCATTCTGTTCGTCAGTTCTTGTTGTGGTATTATCATCTTCGCAATATGCTATAATTTCAATGTCGTCTACGGATTTGATGAGGCTCTCTGTATAAAGGAACCCCGCAGCAAGTTCAAAATCATGCCCAGGTGTTCGCATCACAACGATAAGACTCTGCTCTCCTACCCGAATTTCAAGCGGTTCTTCAACAACTAATTCGTCTTCAGTGCATGTCGGTTCTGATTGATGCCAGCGCGTCACCTGTTTTGTACATGTTTGTTGTTGCATAGTTCGCTAATTGTTAGTCTAATGTTGTCCAAAATGCTATTCTGATGTTTGTGTGACCTTCTGTTTTTCTATCGTCAACATGCCTTTCGTAGTTCCTATCCATGCCCTATCCTTGTCAACGACAATACACTGAATTGCCAAACCTTCCAATGCTATTTTCGGGTATCCGATAGTCCCCTGATATTCACCGATGTGCGGATAATAGATAGCGACATAGTTGTTCACAGCAACCCATAAAACCTGCGGCGTTTGCGCGGGTTCACCATTTTTCTGTTTATCTGGGGGTTGTGGACTCACCTTACCAACAATCCCAGTCACATATATATCATCTGCTTCATCCTGTTCCTCAAATCCCTCTACCACAGAGTAAGACATAACACCTGATCCATCCGAGTTGGCTTGAAAGAACCCGTTTGTCATGGTTTCAGGGTTGTACCAAGAAAAAAGCACTTTCTCACCAACGACATCAAATTTGACAATCCGGCTTTCTTGAGCAATACGTGTAAAGTGTTGAGCATCCCAGAGTCCTATTTTCCGATTAAAAATAGCAATATCGTCTCCTGATGTTCCGACCCATACTGCTTCTGGTGTCAGGGCAATCGTGTGAACATCATTGGGAACCGGGTCGTTTCCATGATAGTGGAACATCTTACCGGTCTCACGCACCTGCCGAACAACACCGGCATCTGTAGCAAACCAAATTTCTTCGTTATCCATTTTGATGTCCCGTATCCACATACTGGGTAAACCGTTGTTAAGTGTGTAATTTCGCGTTTGACGCGAATTCTTATTTAAATAGATGACCCCCTGATTCCGTGTGCCAACCCATACCTCAGAGTCGTCTACTGCAATTGATTGGACATCTGGAACTTTTGATAAACTGTCGTTAATCATCCACGCAAAAGATTCAATCATTTTCCATGCACCCGTACCATCAGTTTCGATTTGTGCTACCCCTTTCGGAGTGCCTATCCAGAGGGATGTACCATCAACTGCTACGGTTTGAGTATTGGGATCGGGTAAATCTTGCGTGAAGATGTTCCAAGCACTCGCTTGTCGTATTTCATTTGCTTTTTCGGTTATCAAAGGATCTTCGGTATTTTGCAGGACAACGTTAGCAATGTTAACCGCATTTTCTCTTTCACCAATCTGTAAGTAGATGATTGCCCGTTTCAAGTGAGCATCATTAACCCATTTGCTATTTGGGTAAATCCTGACGAACTGTTGCAAGGTGTATAGTGCCTTATCCGTTTCGCTAGTCTCTGCTTGCAATCCCCCAATTAAGTAGATAGCTTTCTCACGCTCAGAAACATTACGGAATTGTTCTACCGATTTTTGCAGTAAGTCAAGACCCGCAACTTTATCGTTCAAATTTTCTACCAGCATGAATCCTGTCTGGTAACTAAGTCTTCCGGCAGATTGATGCTCAGGATAGTGTTTCAGTATCAGTTGGTAGGCATTAACGGTTTGTGCATAATTCTCTGCTGCAATTGCAGTCTCTCCAATTTCACGTAATATCGGCACAAGGTCATAATTCTTTGCATCTAACAGAGCAACTGATTTAAATCGCTGCAATGCTTTCTCAGTCTCTCCATCTTGCTTATACAGTAAACCGAGTTGGTAATGTGCATCTACAAATTTCGGAGATTCCTCCAACGTTTTCTCGAATTGCCGTTTTGCTAATTCTGGTGCTTCTAAGTCTAACAGGTCGCGTCCATTCCGATAATGCTTTGCTGCGACTTGGTCTGGCACATTTTCAAGATCCGAAATAAAACGGAGTGTATGTCCTTCTAATGGAAACCTTAACACCTGCTCGTTATATTCAATTTCAAAGTGTGTATCTGTAGAGTTCCGCCAAAGACCTGTGAGTCTGTCCCCGTTTGGCATCTCTACGATGACGTATTGCTCACTGTCCGCTGTGCTTGTGAACAGCACAAAAATCACAATGAGACATATACATGAAAATCGAAGGTAAGCATTCTGCATAATTTTCTCACTCACATTATATTGATAAGTTCAAGGATATATTATCAGAAACAACGAGAAATGTCAAGAACGTTTGGTTCGTTGGCAGAGGAATTCAGTTGTCGAAATTCGCTATTGTTGGAGGGGTTTTCAATCCCATTTTTCCTATCTTCTGTAGGAGCGACCTTTGGTCGCGACCGGGAGGTCACTCTTACCTTAAGAATCTATGTTAGAATTTGCGCTTAATCAACAATTGAATGCCCCCTGGGGTGTGTAAAGTTTTTGTTGTAAAACAATATTTTTTGTAGTATTATAGTAATATGTCAGATAATTATGCTGAAAACGAATTTGTATCATTGGTCAGAATTCCTCGTAAATGGTTTAACTTATTTGTTGTAATTTTCTTAACGTTAATTATCGCTAACACATTATTTGAATTATTTACAAACTGGAAATGGGAACTACTTGGCGACACGATATTAACACGTACCGCCGTGTTAATATCGTTGATAGTTGGTTGGTTTTTCATAATATCACATATATGGGAGGTCATCATGTTAGGTTATGCGAAAATCTTTAGAGATAAGGTTTTTGCTGAAGGCAAAGCTGAAGGAATAGTTGAAAGAGATGCTCTTTGGATTGAATGGGAAAAAAACGGTAGAGATCCTGATAAAATGCCATCTAAACTCTATCCTATAGAAGCAGAAAAAACTAAAAAGAACGAGAAAAAAGAATAAATAATCTTTAAATGACGTTGATAGTTGGTTGGTTTTTCATAATATCACATATATGGGAGGTCATCATGTTAGGTTATGCGAAAATCTTTAGAGATAAGGTTTTTGCTGAAGGCAAAGCTGAAGGTATAGCTGAAGGCAAAGCTGAAGGAATAGT
>JAAXHO010000174.1 GCA_012270795.1 Candidatus Poribacteria bacterium | reverse complement strand
GTTTCGGCCATCAATGCATGTACTTTGTCGTGCTCTTTTTTGCTAAAATTATCAATTAGCGTTCCGAACAAGTCGAAAATTACTGCTTTAAATTTCATCACTGCCCCTTTGGTCGTGCGCTGGATCATGCGGATTAAAGACTCAGGCGTTCTCGGAATTTTTGTGTCTGACGTCGGGAAATTTCAATTTCATAGCCCCCTTTCAAAAATAATTTCAGGCTGCCTTGAAAATAGGGCTCAATTTTTTCGATATATTGTAATAGGAAAACCGTGTTGAGCAGGCCGTAAATTCCCCATCCCAAAATCTGACAGGTCCAATACGCTTTGCTGTGGTTTTTGATCTCAGACATATTGCTCATCTGGGAACATAGGGGATGGTTGTCTTGCGAGCGAGGAATGAATCAATGGCCGTAAAGTAGCCCTCTGGATCATCCCACATAATAAAGTGTTTGCCCGTGTCCGTCATCCATATTTCGCAGTTCTCAACCTGATCATACTGTTTTTGATACGCAGATAGTGAACTTTCTCGCGTTGCGCCATGTGATTGACCCGAAATCCAGGCTCCCAATACCAGAACAGGTGTTTGTATTTTTTTTATTTCGGTTCGCAAGTCTGTCAAGAACATTTCGTACATTGCTTGTGCAACGGTGTTTGGGTCCGAAGAGAGACTCCACACCACAGCCGTATCTACTTTTGCGGGGTCTGTGATCATCATTTTGAGCATAGATGGCGTTGCTTTTTCTCTTTGTTCAGGTGTTTGAGAAAGTATCCAGGCGCGTGTTTGTTCTGCGGGCGCACGCATAAATTCAACTGTTGCTGCCGGGTTTTGTAATGCAGGTAAAAAGGGCACGGCATCGACAATAATAAGCGGTCCTGCGCTTTCGGGTATGCTCGCCGCAACCCACAAAGATAGAAAACCGCCTAAACTGTGTCCTGCAAGGATTGGTTTTTGTAGATTGTTTTTCTGGATATATGCAATAAGCGCGTCTCTCATGGTTTGCAAATAGTGGTCTGTTTGCACGGGGGGTTGGCCGACAAATCCCGCCAGTGTAAAGACATGGCATTCAAAGCTGTTCTGGTATCGGCTGACTGTTTCGCGCCAAACTTCTCCAGAGCTACTTAGACCGGGAATTAAGATCATCGGATGCCCGGCCCCTGTTATTTGTACTTTGAAAGGTTGTGNNTGCACTGATTTGCAATATGACGTGTTTCCATTTTGACATGACATCCTCCTTTTGACGGTGAGTACTTCACTTTTGTGATCAATCAAAAGTTCATTCGGCATCAATCTCTATTAGTAAATCCGCTGGAATGCCCAGATGCGCTCGCAATGCACCAATTTGTTCAATAGAGAGTGATCGGGTTCCTTCAAAAAATTCCGCTGTCTGACTGCTACTGCCCAGCCATTTTGCCAGATCGTCCCGGCAAAGTCCCTTCTGCTCCAGCATAAAATCAACTACTTCCTGAGGGGTTGATTGCTCATAGGCTGGCAAATGCATGTCTTCATAAGCCTGCACCAGTACAGACAAAAACTCCAGTCGCTCATACGCTTCTGATCCGGGCTG
>JAAXHO010000142.1 GCA_012270795.1 Candidatus Poribacteria bacterium | reverse complement strand
TTTGTCATGACAGTCGCATCGTAAGGTGGCACGAAGTTTTCCAATATCTTTGATGCACATGTTGTCCGCACACCTTTGGTGCATATCACATCCTTGATTGCAAAGGGAATACCTGCCAATGATGGCATAGCGTCACCATTTTGAAAACCGCGATCCGCTGCAGCCGCTTGTTCTAATGCAAGTTCTTCTGTTAATGTCAAATAACCTTTGACCTGTGGTTCTACCTCTTTTATGCGTTTGAAGACAGACTCGGTTAATTCTACAGCAGTAATTTCGCGTGTCTTTAGTTTTTCATGTAATTCATGTGCAGTTAATTGGGATAGTGCCATTCAGTCTCTGCTCCTTACGCGGTGTCAATGACTCTGGGAACACCGAAATAACCTTCTTCTACTTCTGGTGCGTTGGCAAGTACTGCATTCCGATTTAACGAGGTTTTCACAACATCAGCTTTGGTTATATTATATTGCAGATGGATATGTGATGTCAGTGGAACATCATCCGTATCCAATTCGTTTAACTTCCCGATATATTCCAAGATTCTGCTGAGTTGTTCCGTAAAATCTTCTGTCTCTTCCTCGTTGAACTCAAGACGTGCTAAATTTGCTACGTGACTAACCCCATCAGTCGTAATTGTTGCCATTTATTTTCATTCCTTTCACTTTTAATTTATGTTACTGTCTGTAATGGTGCTAAAGCAGCAGCAAAACGTTTTGAACCCCCGCGGTCAAATCGCACAGTGACAAAGGTATTCAATCCAGTACCACTTAGTTTTGTCACCTTGCCCCGTCCAAAACTCGGATGGAATACAATCTGTTCAACCCAGTATGTGTCTTCTGTTTCTTCAATCACATACTGGGTTTGTTGATTAGAAAATGCGGAGTTATATCGGTCAACATGTTTAATAAGATCTGATGCAATCTCGTCAATGAAACGAGATTGCACTCGATACTCTGATCCGCTCCAGGTTCTACGCGATTGTGCATGCACCAGAAATAACTGCTCCTCCGCTCGCGTGATACCAACATAACACAATCTACGTTCTTCCTCTAAATCTGCTTCAGCATTGATGGAACGTTGATGCGGCATATAACCTTCCTCCATGCCGACCATAAAGACAAACGGAAATTCCAAACCCTTTGCACTATGTAGTGTCATCATCGTTACGACATTGGATTTATCAGTATCGTCATCAGTTTCCATTGTGTCTATATCAGCTATAAGTGCAACATTTTCCAAGTATTCAGATAAAGATGGATCTTCAACGATCATCTCATATTCATAGACCGCGTTTAGAAGTTCTTCAATGTTCTCTACTCTATTCTGTGCTTCTATTGTCCGTTGCCCCTTGAAGTTTTCAAGGTATCCAGTGGTATCTAAGACATGTTCAAGCGCATCTGCAGGTAGGTCAGTTTCGTCATATCCATCAAAGATATTTGAGAAACGACGAATTTTACCCTTTATTCCTGCGTTAATAGTGTCTATTTCGTCAACACGTTGCACCGCTTCAAATAGTGGTATATCTTCATTGTCAGCAAATTGCATAAGTCGTTCAAGAGATGTTGCACCAATACCACGACTGGGTACATTGATGATACGCCTGAGACTCAATGTATCACGTGGATTGCACATCACTCGCATGTAGGCAATAAGATCTTTGACCTCCATTCGGTCATAGAAACCCAACCCACCCACAATCTGATATGGAATATTAGCTGAACGCAGTGCCTCCTCAAAAATACGGGATTGTGCGTTTGTTCTATAAAAGATAGCAAAATCCTTGTATTCAACACCTTCAGAGTACCAGTCTTCAATCTTCGTCCCAACATAACCGGCTTCGTCGCGCTCATCCATCGCTTCATAACAGGTGATCAGCTCCCCTTGTTCTTTCTCTGTCCACAGTTTTTTCTCTTTTCGTGCCTTGTTGTTTTGAACGACACTCCATGCAGCATCCAATATATTTTTGGTCGAACGATAGTTTTGCTCCAAACGCAATACTCGTATGTTTGGATAGTGATTTTCAAAATTGAGGATATTGTGTATGTCTGCCCCACGAAAGCCGTAAATGGATTGGTCATCATCACCGACAACACATACATTCTTCTTTTCCCCTGACAAAAATCGCACCAATTCATATTGGCTATGGTTGGTGTCCTGATATTCATCTACAAGCACATGCTCAAACTTTTTCTGATAGAATTCAAGCACATCCGGATAGTTCCTAAATAACTTTATGGTAAAGTTAAGCAGATCATCAAAATCCAAGGCGTTGTTTTTTTTCAATGTATTTTGATACATTGGATATACTTTTGCTACAATCTTTTCATAGAAACCGTCAGCTGTGTTTGCATAGTTATTAGGATTTATAAATTTGTTCTTTGCTTTACTAACAAGATCGTGTATTGTGCGCGGATGATACTGTTTATCATCCAAATGGAACTGTCTGAGTATATCTTTTACAATAGTGAGTTGTTCGCTTTTGTCAAATATCGTAAAGTTCCGTGTAAAACCGTCTAATTGTTCAATGTCTTTTCGCAGAATTCGCGCACAGGTTGCGTGGAATGTTGCTACCCATAGATTTCTGCTCGGTCCCTCTCCCAAAAGTGTATCCAATCGTTCCTTCATTTCGTTTGCTGCTTTGTTGGTAAACGTAACGGCAAGAATACGGAAAGGAGAAACTCGGTGATGTTTGATGAGGTAGGCAATACGGTGTGTTATGACGCGTGTCTTACCGCTTCCCGCACCAGATAAGATAAGGAGAGGTCCCTCAGTGTGTTGAACAGCATCACGTTGGACATCGTTTAAGGAACTCAATAGATTGTCAGACAAGAATTGTCTCCTTTGCTTTGGAGTATAATGATAATGTATAAAGTATACGCAATTTAGGTTTTGTATGCAAGGAAATTCTTGGTGTTGTCTGAACCAGGATTTGCAGGATTATCAGATTAGCAGGATTTTCTCCTCAATAGTTTTTTGACACAGATTTATACTTATTTATGAATGGTGCATAATACCTCAAACTCATAATCCTGTAAATCTGATAATCCCGGGGAATGCCATAAGGCATTCATACCGTTGATATGTAAATCCTGGTTCAGACAGAATCGCGGAATACACGGAAGACGCGGAAAAGATACCTCATGAACATTTATTGCAAAGAATAACCCATAACTAAACAAGACGATCCGTGGCAGCAGTCTTTTCCGTGTTTTCCGTGTACTCCGCGCATTCCGTGATTCCGAACCCAAATCCGCAAAAACCGACAATTGAATGCTTCTGTAAATAACCCTATAAAATAATTGACTTCAGTATGAGAATATGCTATAATATTTACAATACAACAATTAAAATTACAACGGATAGTTAATTTTAAAATAGAATAAATACGAAATTCGGAGTTTGATAATTATAGATAACCGGACGCTTATATAACTACTTAAGCGAAACATCCAAAGGAATTGCTTATGAAATTAGACCATAAAGCAAGTGCTTTAGTTATTGTCGGGGGTTGGAATAGTCGTATATTTACCCCCCACATGGATAAAAAAGTACCTTTTTCCTGGTGAACACGAGGATTTCACGATAGAGATGCCAACTCCGTTCTCTCTTGATTTCAACACACAATTCATTTCACCACGTATCTCTTCCAAAGAAGTCCGAATTCTTTTGCAAGAAAATAGGCTAAGCTTTAACCCGGTAGAAAACAAAAACGAACATTACGATCAAATACAAGAACTTGCCATGCAACTCGCAGATTACCTGCCGCATACTCCTGTCACGGGGTACGGTGTTAACTTTCTCTTTACTGAGGACAGTATTAGTGAAGAATTGGTAAACCATATACGCCCTGGAGATTTAGATGAATTTAAAAAGTTAAATGCTTCATTGACCGGTGAGCAATACACTCGTCGTTTGAGGGTAAATGGACAGACATTGAATTTTACTATAAAACTTGATGGAAAAAGAGCTATCTTTGATTTTAATTTCCATTTTAAAATTGACGATCTTGTTGCGTTTAAGGCGAAAATTTCAGAAATCTCAATACTTGAATTAAAACATGAAGCAGTACAATTCATGAGTGAAATTTACCACTTAGAATTGGAGGAGGCACTGAATGAGTAAATGGACTGATACAAGCACAACGTTTGAAGATGATGATACTTTTTCTCAAAATGTTGTAGGTTTTGAAAAACCAAAAAACACATTTGATTTGGAATTTGATGAGAAAATTGCCTCCGAAACAATGGAAGAAAATGTAAATTGGGAAAAACCGCAGCAACAGAATCTTGAACCACCGAAAATCCGCGTCTTTGATGTTGCAGCATATATTTTAAAGAAAATGGATACAATGACTACTATGAAGTTGCAAAAATTGGTATATTACAGTCAAGCGTGGTCGTTGGTTTGGGACGAGAAACGCCTTTTTGAGGAAGACATTGAAGCTTGGGCAAATGGTCCAGTAGTTAGAGAATTATTTGATTACCATCGCGGAATGTACGAAATATCTGAAATACCGATTGGCAATCCACGTTTGTTAGATCAGATACAACGAGATACGGTTGATGCTGTCCTTGAGTATTACGGGAATAGGCCTGCTCAATGGTTAATTGACTTATCGCACATGGAAGTTCCTTGGGTTCATGCAAGGAAAGGACTGCCTCCATTAGAACGGGGAAATCGAGTTATACCTTTAGACTCAATGGCAGATTATTATAGTTCCTTATCTGTTCATGAAGACCTTGAAGATGAATAAGAAAAAACCAAGACGAAAAGACAATCCTACAAAAACCAAAAAACCATCATCTCTACCGGTTGAATCGACCCAAAATAAAAAGCTCGTATGGATAGTTTCAAACATTGATGACAATAGCAGCTGGGGTTGGCATACTATATCTTGTCCTGACTTTTTAAGAAAAATTTGGAAAAAGATGCGCAACTTTGAAACTATGAGATGGGTTGACATACTCGGCGCGAGTCACCATGTTATACCTATTAGCAACATCATAAGTCCTGCTCAAAAGCGTTTAGAAGAATTGGGGTATGATGATAAAGAAACATTGGTTTCATTTCATATAACAGGTAGGGAACGGATTTGGGCGATTCGGTCAGAAGAAAAAGCCTTTCTACTGTGGGGGGATCCTAATCATGAAATTTGTCCCTCACGCAAAAAGCGGACGTAAATAACCAATCCCCAAACCTATTGGATATCTATTGGAAATCCCAATAAACATATCCCAAAAAACCTTCCATATCACCACTCCATCATATATAATATTACATACATAAATCAACAACAAAAAACACAAAAAACACAAACAAATTGCAATCATTCTTTACTTAAAAGAGATCAAAATTGAATACAACGAAATCAGAAAAATAGACAGAAAAACAACAACCTTAGAAAAAATTTTCTGTTTTCGAAAAAAATGCCTTTCAGACCATACTACGACTGGACTAATAGCAAATTTGCAAAACATACCACGGTATGTTATTTCATACCACGTGGTATGTTTTGCAAAATCAAAGCTAACAAAAAATTAAACAAGAATTGATTTAATTTTACTGAATGCATCAATCTTTTCCGCGTCTTCAGTGTCATCCGCGAATTCCACGATTCTGGATGCCAAAAACACTACACACCCCAAGAAAATTCTTGGTGTTGATTTTAAAAACAGAAAATGATATAATTTTCAAATAGATTGGAGATAGCAGGAATCGTAAATGAACAAAACGGAATTTCGGATAGGTGTCACACCTGACTTCCTCAAACCGGATAGTAGTTCTGATTTAGATGACATAGCAGGTCCACTGTTTGATGAAGCAGGTTTGAACTGGGAATATATTGACAATAAAACTTCAGTATTGTCAAATTCTCAAGTAAAAGACTATGATGCTTTGTTGGTATTAGGTGCAAAAATCACAGAAGAAACACTTAACAACAATGACAGACTTGCAATTATTGCAAGGTTTGGTGTCGGTTATGATAAAATAGACGTTGCAGCATGCACAAAGCATGGTGTCTTACTGACAATTGCACCGGACGGTGTGAAACGACCTGTAGCAACTTCAATCCTTACTTTTGTGCTATCTCTAAGCCATCAGTTGTTGATAAAAGACAGACTCATCCGTTCAGGCAAATGGGAAGACACGAAAGACTTTATGGGTATGGGTTTAGTCGGTAAGACACTCGGTCTCGTTGGTATGGGGAATATCGGTAAAGAGACATTCAAATTGGCAAAACCCTTCGGTATGCGTCATATCGCTTTTGATCCGTACATCACGCCTGCAGAGACAGCAGAGGTAGACGTTGAACTCGTTAATCTGGAGACTTTGATGCGAACTGCAGATTTTATCTGTGTCTGCTGTCCGTTGAATGAGAATACACATGGACTTATTGACGCAAGATGCATCAGTCTGATGAAACCGACAGCCTATCTGATTAACACTGCCCGCGGTCCCATTGTTGACCAGAAAGCACTTACAGACGCGCTTCAAAATCGACGCATACAAGGAGCAGGTCTTGATGTATTTGAACGAGAACCGATCGACGATAATGATCCACTCCTAAGTTTAGACAATGTTATCCTGACACCACACAGTATTTGTTGGACAGACCAGTGCTTTGAAGGAAACGGAAAGAGGGCATGTGAAAGTATCATCAGTGTTGCTTCAGGACAAATACCAAAATATATTGTAAACAGAGATGTAATAGACAATCCAATACTCATGAAAAAACTAAAGAAAACAATCTAATGGATTGTCCACTCTTACATTGTAGGTCGGGTAGAGCGCAGCGAAACCCGACAGGATGCCACCTATTTGAATTAATGCCGGGTTTCGCTGCGCTCTACCCGACCTACAAAACTAAATGGTTTACTCGCTAAACATTTATTATATATAGAACAGACAGAATAAACCCAAAAGTCCCTTCCCCTCGCTTGCTATTCTTAGCCCCCCGCTTGCGGGGGGTTGGAGGGTCGGGATAAAGGGGGGTGAATTTGGGGTGTCCAAAATACCAATATTAATTGCCGAGTAAACCACTAAATAAAATAAACTTCTATTATGTAGGATAATAAATGGCACACGCATATACCCCCGGACTGAAAGTCACCGAGGGAATGACGATACAAAAAAGAAGACGGCTTCCACTTGAAGGGGAAGTGCTTGTTGAAACAGGTGTTTCTGTTAAGGCAGAAGATGTTGTTGCGAAAGCAGACCTGCCCGGGAACGTGCAGTTGTTGAACGTAGCAAACCTGCTCAGTATTTCACCCGAAGAAATTGAAGAATACATGCTAAAACAGACAGGTGAGAAGATATTAGAAAATGAAATTATTGCTTCCACAAAAGGGATTTTTGGACTATTCAAATCTCAAGCACGTTCTCCGATTGATGGCACAATTGAGGCTGTATCCGATGTAACAGGACAGGTCATCCTTCGTGAACCCCCCATCCCAGTTGAAGTAAAAGCATACACTGACGGAACTATAACAGAAACTATCCCAAATGAAGGTGTCACAGTGGAAACCTACGGCACTTATGTCCAAGGTATTTTTGGAGTCGGAGGGGAGACGTTAGGCGACTTAGTTGTAGTCGTTGATTCCCCAAGTGACAACCTACGAGTAGAGCAAATATTACCAGAACACAAAGGAAAGATCATTGTAGGCGGCTCGCTTGTTGCAACCGATGCAATTCAGAAAGCCGTAGAAATCGGTGTCCACGGCATCATCGCAGGCGGCATTGATGATGCGGATTTACGACAACTTCTCGGATACGAACTTGGCGTAGCAATCACCGGCTCCGAGGAACTCGGCATCACCCTTGTCATTACCGAAGGTTTCGGCAGTATTGCTATGGCTGACCGCACTTTTGCACTCTTGAAAGCACGCGAAGGTATGAAAACCTCAATCAACGGTGCTACCCAAATACGCGCAGGTGTCGTGCGCCCAGAAATTGTCATTCCTTTCGTTTCAGATGGAAAAGATATAGACTCTGATGTGTCCGAAGGCACATTAGAAATTGGCAGTTCTGTCCGTGTTATTCGTGAACCCCATTTCGGCAAATTGGGATACGTCACTGAACTCCCGATTGAACTGCAGCAATTGGAAACGGAGGCAGAAGTGCGTGTGCTACAGGTGGAATTCGAAGATGGTAAAAAAACAACTCTCCCCCGCGCCAACGTTGAAGCAATTGAAATAGGATAAAACCGTAAACAGATGAATATTCAGTTGGAGGGACACTATATGGCGAACATAGATGAAAACACACAAGAAGCACAGCAAGTCAATAGACACTTCTTGCGTTATCTACGCGAAGACGCTCATCTTACACGGGAACAACTTGCACAAGAAATAGGTGTTGAAACCGAATTGGTTCAACACTGGGAAACTGGAAGACGGCAACCGAGCCAAAGACACCAATTTGATCTGGAAAAATTATTTGGCATTGAAGCAGGCGGGTTGTGCCTTGAAATACAACAAATACTTATTGAAGATTTTAATGCTGCATATTTTGGAGATGAAAATGCACGCGCAAGAATTGATTGGGTAGATGAAAAAAAAAGATTAGCACAAGCACTTGCGATAATCCCTTCCTCGAAAAAATCGCCAATAGCAGAACTTATCACAGCATTGCTTGAAGAAGACCCCTTATAGTGAATATTCAGACTGAAATGAAACTCTGTTTTGTCTTTTTAGGTGAATTCGACAAATTAATTGAGGAAATCTTAACCCTAAAAATCTCCTTTAAACTTAACTTTTTATACCACTTCAAATTATTTTTATACCATTCTTCTGTAGGTCGGGTAGAGGCACGAAACCCGACAGGATAGCCACAATCAATACATGTCGGGTTTCATGCCTCTATCCGAAATCAACGGTATGAAGAATCATGGCGAATCATGTAGAATACCACTTCAAATTATTTTTATACCATTCTTCTGTAGGTCGGGTAGAGGCACGAAACCCGACTTTATCAATAATAAATGTATGCCTGTCGGGTTTCGTGCTTCTACCCGACCTACAATTGAACTATCAAACAGATGTTGACTAAGCATTAGTATATTTTGCATAATTATTGTCAAAACATACTAATTTAATGTTGATTTATTGGCAATTTTTGATTTTTTGTGTATAATTATTGTTAAAATTATGAAATTTGATGTTAATTACTTGACATTCAATTGTGTTTTGTGTATAATTATTGTTAATTATAGAGAGATTCTGCACCAAAAACGTGACACGCAAGGTGCACGTCTTTCACTAACAAGTGGAAAACCTTTGGTACATCAAAGGGACTCTTAATAACAGACACGCTATTGTGACGTGTCACACAATAATAAGGAGAATTATAATGCAAAGGATCAAATCAAAAAAACTACTTGCAGCACTGCTGTTGGTAGGTGTATGCTGTCTTGGCGGATTTCTACTCAAAAACGCTATCGGAGTAGATCTTGATGTCGAATATATTAAAGAAGGTATTGATGAAAACGCAGATTTACACGACTTTTATTTTGTTAATGACAATATAGACCCCCAAGGTAGTGCCTCAATTAGTGTATACGCGGCTCGATATGAAGATGACGGTGATGATGAAGGTGAGAATCTTGATTACTTAAGTGGAGTTTACATCGGAGGACATGCCTTCCTTAACGAAGACGAACAACTCGTTGTTTGGGCATGGGCATCATCAGATATTCATTACGAACGTACGGGTAGAGCGAATGCTTGGATTAAATTTCCTCATGAAACTCGAATCAATCATAATCCGAATGACCCAGGTGATGCTGATATAGGTAAAGGACATGAAAAACTTTCAGTAGAAGTAGATGATTTCCGAATCTTTGACGCTCATCCATGGGGCAGGGTGATGGCATCTGCAGCTGTAAGTGCCCCTGGTGGTAGAATAAAAATTGGATATGAGGCAAGAATTGTTCTATGATACATATATCACACCGTCACCAAAACATGGGACCTTTTCTTGTTATAACCATGATGCTTTTTTTGTTTATAGGGTGTCAACTTGATGAACAACATTCTCGTCGAAATCGCCCAAACGAACAAAAAAGTAAGGTAACAACGGATGTGACTGTAGGTGGAAAGGTCTGGAATATCAATCCAGACCTTTCCTACCGCGCAACGGGGGTGTGGACAAACCCGAACCCACGTCCGCTAACAAAGGCAGAAAAGGCACGTATGCAAGAAATTAAATCTAAAATTCAAACTTTTGAAAAACAACTTGATGATCTTGATAAGGAACTAAGATACCTTGAGCGGATAGAGTTACCACAGATAAAATATCGTTTTCGTTTTGGTAAACCACTTTATCCTGTACCGAAACCCTCCGACTTTTCGACTGACAAGATTATTGACTTAGGTGAGTTTCCTATGAAGATGGAACTTCCCGATAAAATTCCTTCAGAAGAATAGGTGTTATTTCAGAAGAATAGGTGTTATCATGAAGTCCTTTTTCAAATACTTTTGTTTATATCTGATAGTCTTCGTGCCACTCACAATACAAGCAAAACTTATTGATCAAGTGATATTTAGACCTTCAGGAAATAGTAACAATGAACTGTGGATGACAGATATATGGGACACACAAAACGCTTATCGAATTTATAAACATTCACATATCATTTGGGATTTCGCTGTCCAAAAGGATGGTCAATATATCATTTTTAATGGGGGGCACGGTTTAGATGTATTTGAAGATAATGTATATCTTTTTGATAGATTTCAACCTGACAAAGAAGTTATTAACTTAACACATAGAGGATTTGAGGTAATTTGGGACCTTGACATCTCAATAAACGGAGATATTATATTTACAAATCTACCGGCTGGTGATAATCCATTTCCAAAGATAGGTATCTTTCTGATTCCACATAGTGAGATACACAAAGGAATACCAAATATAAAATTGGTAAATAGAACTTCAGCATCAGAAGTTGTCTGGGCACCGGATGGAGAACAAATTGCCTACATCAACAGAGAAGGGGTTTTTACCTATGATATTGCAACTCGACAGTTTAAACATGTTAGCAATTTTGCAATATCCTTGTCCTACTCACCAGATGGTAGAGAACTCGCATACAGAACGCATCAAGATATTCTTATTTCCTCACTGAATAATCCACAAAATCGGAAAATTATAACAACTAAAGACCGTAATGTTTCTGGTAATATCAAATGGTCACCTGATAGAAAATACATCTTTTACAGAACAGCGAAAAAGAATTATGCAGCACCCGTGAATGGAGGTGCCCATATAGAGATTTTCATAGAGTTTGATAGGGGTGTGTCGTTTGATTGGACAAATAGCGTCAATTTGTCTGTTGAACCCAAAGACAAATTGGCAACACTCTGGGGAAAACTGAAACAGTGAGATTCTTTTTTAATGTTAGTTATAATCGCAAAAAAGATTTCACGCTCCTTACAATCCCAGAATAAAAGCACAACCGATCATAGTACCGCATCACCCGCTTAACATAGTTCCGTGTCTCGTTATACCCGTTAAAATAGCCGTGTGGTGGTTTAGCGAACCCCCAAACTTCTTTATGCAATTCCTTATCTCTCTCGGTGAGTAGAACAAGACTCGATTTTAGACTATCCCATTTATGAGAATCAAGGTTTTGATATTCCGTAATCTGTTGTGCATCTTTGATATGCCCGCGTCCACCATTATAACTTGCTAAAGCGATACGAATGCGATCCGGATGCGGACTCTCTGGATAGAGATCATATAAACTACGTAAATACCGAGTTGCACCAGCGATACTTTCATGTGACGCAAAAGGGTCAGTGACACCCAGCTCTTTTGCGGTATCTGGCATCAGTTGCATCAAACTTTTCGCACCAGCGGAACTCACAGCACGCTCATTGAACCCAGATTCTTGAACGATCAGTGCTGTAATAAGCCTCCAATCTAACTGATGTTTCACAGCATGTTCTTGAATGATAGGACGGTATTTAAGTATCTTTGGAGAGACAAGAAGAAGACGTACCCCGTTCAAGTCACGGATAAAAACAACGAAACCAGCTATGAATATCGTGAAGATAATTATTTTCACGACAGTGCGTTTTGTCATCTTCAACATGAGTGTCACCTGCTATGGAATACCCCATGCATAAGCAATCAGGAAAACTATACGGTGTTGCTGTTTTGATATATCCTGTTTATGTTCACTGTTTTGAATGTGTCGCCAACCGTAATCAACTGAACCGTTCAAACCAGAAATAGGTCTGTATTTACAACCTATCCGAAGTTCTATCAACCGCTCAACGACACCTGATGGAAACGGGATGTTCTCATAGTCTTCACCATAAAAGCGGTCAGTTATGTCTGCTTCTCCATTGCGTTGATGGCTCATGCGGGTCTCAAAGACTGCTGATGGTGTTGCCTGATAGGACACGCGAAAGGTAAATAAATCCGCATCCGTGCCAATCGGATGTCCAATCATCGTTCCGAAGTGTGTGAATTGGTTATCAGGATCAAGGTGCGTATATGCCCAGCGATTGACGCGAACATATTCAGTATGAATACCAAGTTGTCGTTTTGTCAGCATCGGATACCATTCAACGCCTGTCAACCAAGTAACTGCATTGGGATCATCGGTCTCTGGGTTATACTGAAAATCATCTGCAACCCATTCCGCATAGAGACGGACACCATCTATGGGGCGTACTGCAGCATCAAATCCGAGCATAAGATTGTCATCCCGCTTTGCATTGTATTGAACAGCATAATAAGGAATAACAGGGTTGAGATAGTTCCATTCAACAGACTGGACATTACCACCATATAGCACCCATTCCGATACGCCAACTTCAAGCCAATCACCGTATCGGTAATCTAACCGATGTGCACTGAGGTAACGCCTTGCTTCATAACGTTTTGTGCCATCATCAAACCACGTTGCATCAAGTTGTGCAGAAAATACCGTTACTTTTAGAGTGCCAATTTTGCACGGAAAAGTGCCTACTAATCGTATCAGTTCAAATGGAGGTGAGTTGTCCGAAATCCCGACAGATTTATCAGAACCTGCTCCCCAAAAGACAAAATCTCTACCGACTAATATGTCCAATTCTGCATCACCGAATGGCATCATGTGGTATTGCAGATAGCTTCTCTTGAAGTCAACGACATAATCCCCACGCCATCTTTCATAACGTTGGTCAGCAGATTTTAGCAGTGGTGGCGGTTCAGGGAGAAAGTAGCTCTCAACAAAATCGGGTCCTTGCTCAAAGTTTGTGAATTCTAACTCTGAATATATAGTTAGGTTATTCCTTCTGTTGCCAATAGAATAGTGCAATCCACTGTGGAGTGCGGGGGCAATTTCCTCATTTGCACCACGCAGTTCAGGTTGAAGTCGAATGTATGTTTTCTGCTTAGATGTCTGTTCATTTAATCTGAGTATCTCAACCTGAAACTCGCGTTTTAGTTTCTCTAAGAGTTGGCTGTCTATTTGTGAAACAACGACATCACCTGCGTTAATTCGCTCATCAGTTCGTTGTACGATTCTTGCAACATCGGCACGTGATAGTGGTAATGAATTCCGATGAAAGCCGTCTATTACACCAACAGTTTCAAGCCTTGCAAGTGCATCAATCACCCAACCATCAAAGTTGAGGGGAACATTTGGCACTGCATAAACGGCAAAAGAGATAGATAGTAGCAAAATGGTTGTCAAGAAAAGGAATGGCAATGCATGTGGATTGAATCTGGGAGTAGATTTTGCATTCATTCGCTTTCCATCTCCTCTAACATCCTATCAATTTTGCGGAACTGCCAGGTCCATCGCGTATTATATAGAAACTGGCGCAAGTCAAATCGGTTGTCGTCTGGGGAATAAGGTTCAGCGTGGTATGCGGGAGTCAAGGTTGTCATCTTGTGTCGATTGATGGCATAGTAGCAGAAAAACCTTTTGACTTTATCAGCAACTTCGCTTGGCGGTAAGTGATTCCACTCCTGCACAAGTTTTTCAAACATACTCACAGGACCGCACCGATGCGTTTTTCGTAGCTGCCCAAAACGACTGAGTTCTGAATATGTCATACCCATGTCTTCTTCATCGGTTTGAGTGTATGTCTCAGTTATGGGTTCTAATTCTGCGGTCGGTGGTGCTTCTAATATTCCATTGAGACTCGGATAACCGAGATGGTCTTTTGCCCAATGGAGAAAACTACGTAGGTCCGTTTTGCTGATGCTACCAATAGGATTGATATCTGCACTGCTGCAATCATATTTGGTGAGATAACCACGCAACGCTTCGTCAACGTTTCCTGTGCCTAATACAAGCAGTGTCCCGCGTCTGTTCCTGACCCACGGTAATGTTTGCGCAAAGAAATAACTGATGACCATTCTCAACCGTGCTTGTATGTTTTGAAGTGCCTGATTCTCTATTGTGCTGCCACCTTCTGTCTTAAACTTTGGAGTTTTGCCAGTTATACTTGTAAAGAGCTTGTGCATTGCTATGACAAGTGATTCCATATTGATATTTAGGTGGTAACTCCCTATTTCACTTGCCAATTCTTTTGCGCGCCGCTGTGTTTCACGAGAACTGTTTGCTGTGCCCATATAGCATGTATAAAGCAATTGATTTGCGATGTGTTGTGCAGCTGTTGATGGATCGTTGAAATCGATCTTTACTTTTTTGACAAAATCAGTTCCCAGTAACTTTTCTGCATCTCTGATAACATGTGGCACATCATCAAAGATACCTTTAGCAACGAGTTGGCACATTGAACCGACTAAAGTGGCAACAGCACCGCTATCTGAACCCCCTGAAAGCGGAACGAAATAACCTGCAGCTTCTGAGCGTCTCAGGTAATCCCATAACCAACAAGCAGGACCGAGTGCAATCTCTTCTTCTGGCAAGTGAATGTTGAGATGTGTTTTGGGTAAAGTAACAGGACGGTTTTGGGAATCCGTGATCTTAAAGTCAGCATAGATTTGTGGGATAGAAGTCGCATGGCTTGCTTGCACTGCCCCGCTCATTCTGGAACCGCGATAGGAACGCACATCTGTAAGGTCTACTGTTGCAGTTACGACCTCAACATCACTGATGGAAAATTGTGAACCTTGAGCCAGAATCTCGCCGTTTTGAGCAATTGAAGCACAACCGTCAAAGTAGAGTCTTCCACCATCACATCCTTGCTGATTCGCATATAAGTAGACACCGCCACATTTGTCAGTTGCATTGCAGATAAGTGATAATCGTGTATCAAGTTTGCGGAGTTCGTGATGTGAACCTGAACCATTCGCGATTATCTCTACACCGTTATAGGCAAGGTCTATGTGTGGAGAATACGGGGCAAACAACTCCTCACATGTTTCGGATGCCAAAACCGTGTCATGAGTCACGATGACTGCACAACCTATCGGCACAGTCCTATTTGCAGTAATGGCAAATATCTCTGGCGGTACTTGAAACGGCTCTGTTGTCCATCCTTTTTGCCATGCAGCGAACCAGCGCGGTTCTCGGTAATTGCCTTCTGCAGCGAGTATCTTTTTCGGACGTATGAGCAGGATTTTACCATCACAGACAAACACACGGCAATTGTATCGGACGCTCTTGTGCATCACTGGCATACCAATATCACACAAAATCCCATCCGTATGTCCACCGTTGATGATACAGGCAAGCGATTCCCAGCTGTGTTGTAATGTATCTTCCTCAAGAAAATGATCTTCGCAAGAATAGCCAGTTATTTCCAGTTCCGGACCAAGCCGATACTTTGCACCAGCTGCTTTCGCAAGCTCTATAGATTCTATGATACGATCACAGTTCCCGTCAAAATCAAGTGCCCACTGATTTAAGTTGCATGTTGCAAGCGTTGCTTTCATTTTTTTATAGTTATACCATTTCTAATTGATAATGCCTCTTTTTAGTAGCATAAACTTCCAGTTTGGATTTCCGTATTAGATTACATTTCACAAAAACCTATAATGTCTCTTTTTAGTAGCATAAACTTCCAGTTTGTGCCTAAAGAATGACAACCATAACAACCGTTCTAATGAGACAATAATTTATAGAAATGGTATTATCAGTCATCAACATTCAGCAAAGAGGATTTCTCTTAACTAACTGCTGACTGCTGATGACTATTATGTTTTCTGCGGTTTTTTGCGTGCTGCAGGGAATAAGATGTTGTTTAAAATCAACCGATAACCGGGCGAATGTTTATGTAGATCTAAGTTCGTAGGTACTTTTCCTTCACCCACAAGATGTCGGTAATCCTCTGGGTCATGTCCACCGAGGAAGGTGAATGTGCCTTTACCCAAAGTACCGTGAATGTATTTTACATAGTTTGTGCCCTCAATTTTTCCTAAAATCGTGACGGATTTGTGTACTCTATCAGCATTGAAGGAAGTTGTCTGTCCAAGAAAACCGCGAACTTCGGTCACATGATTCTGTGTCAGCATCGTAGGAATTGGGTCGTGTTTTGCGGAAAATTCAAATAGTTTGAAATTCTCAACGCCGGATTGTGGACTAAGGTCCGGCTTCGGATTGTCAACATCCGAGAATTCATACCGATTTGGATTTGGGTAGAGTATGAAGTTCTCAAATGCAAATGTCCGCTTAAAATCCAACTTTTTCTGATAGTCTGGATCAAGTGGTGTTGCGTCTAAGGCAGGATCAACTATATCAACTTTTCCCCCTTTTGTTGATAAGGCTATGTCCAAAGTTTCAGGTGCAGAACACATCGCAAAGATGAAACCACCTTTTGCGACATAATCAGCAATATCTTGTGCAGTTTGCCCCTTATGTTCTGCCACGGTCTTGAATCCTGCCTCCTTTGCTGCGGTTTCAAAGAGTGCCATGCGTTGTTGATACCAGACTTGGTGAGAGTAGCTCCCATGAAATTTTCCGTGTTGTCCCGTGAAATCTTCATGGTGTAGATGCAGCCAGTCATATCCTTCTGTGTGTAGTGCCCCGCGTTGTACCTCTTTGTCCCAGATTTGGTCATACGGTATCTCCGCATATTCCAAAGCAATTTTCACAGCATCGTCCCAGGGGTCACGATATTGCGTATCTTCTGGCGGTGCGTAAACAGCGATCTTTGGTGCCTTTTCCAGCAATATCTCATCCATATTGCTGGTTTCTATGGTCGTCTCTTTGATAGTTTGATATTCTGCAGCACTCATCTGTTCAACGGTGACACCCATTTGTGCAGCGCGTAGACGCACGTTTTCGTTATCAGGAATCACGAAAGCACCACCGCGATAGTTCAACCACCAATAGCATTTGTGTTCGCGAGGCACTTCTAATGCCCAATATGTCAGTCCATAGGCTTTAAGATGGTTCGTCTGTTTCTGATCCATCGGTACCAGCAAATACTGCGCTGATGCGGTGGACACAATCATCGTAAGACAGAGTATTATTAATAAAGATAGTGTGAACTTTTTTTGTTTATCCATAGTGTTTTTCCTATTCTCAAATTGTGAGTAAATTTACGCAATTAGCAATTTTTGACTTAAATTTAACTACAGTTTGGACAGTTTTTTGAGGTGTGATGCTTTTCATTTTCATTTTAAATCTCGTGCTAAAACACATTTCGCCTCTCTGGGGCTTGGAGTGGGACTGGAAATAATCTATACACATTCCGTCCCTCTGGGACTACCACTTTGATGTCTGATATATTTTATGGTGAATTATTTCAATAATTCACCATAATAGGATTTTAGACCTACAGACACTTTTTTGTCTGAACCAGGATTTTCAGGATTTTCAGATTTCCAGGATTTCCCTCAAAAGGTTCTATTCCCAAAGTTGACATCAAAGTACATCAATAATCCTTGATGAGAAAAATCCTGGAAATCTGAAAATCCTGGTTCAGAATTCATGAAAATTTTGGTACAGAAAATCAATACACCTCAATCAAACGAAACAGCGACCGGTTGATATCCAAACACAGCTTTTCCATTGCTCAATAACGGTGCTTCGCTACCGGGGTCATGGACATCAACAGTCCAAAGCTGCCCATTATTTTCATAGAGAATCCAATTCCCGTTTGAAGGCACCCATACGGGACGACTTCCACCCATTACTGTTACCTGTTTCTCGGTGGGTTTACCAGTGTTAGAGTAAGAAACAATCCAGATTTGACGCGAATCTTCATCAATGCCGCGGGAGAATGCAAGTGTGTTCTTGTCGTCAGGATGCCACGCAGGTTCAGCGTCATCTGCAGGTGAGACGACAATCGGCTCAACACTACTTGTTTTCGTGTCAAAACCGTATATATTGCGAGATGGTCCAGATTCTCGGTTTTCAATGCTACCAGCCGTTGCATAGGCAAGTAAACGCCCATCTTTGCTCCATGCAGGATTCGTCATTTCTACTGCAGTTGATGGGACACGGAAAGTATCTCTACTTCGTAGATGCTGGATAACGATACGCTTTCTTCCTGTCGGTTCTGTGTGTGCATAAGCAAGATACTCTCCATCAGGTGAAATAGTAACATCTTCAATATGTTCACGTTTGTCAAGGAAGACTCTGCTTTTTCCTGATGCTATATCTTTGAGTATGACATTATCATCAAAATCGTGGTATACCAGCAAACCGTTTGCTGATGCTGAGGGTCGAAATCCTGCATCAAGTGGTGCAACTCGCGCGTCAATCGGAACTTCACGATTAGCATTTAGAGCAAAATCTGCTGCTGTAGTCGGTGCAATCCGCCATAATACACCATCGTGACTGTAATAGACAAACACAGATTCTGATGCCAGTGAAAAACCGTTAGCACTGCGATGCGTCAATACTTCTGATTTCGGTGTTCCTTCACTAACCTGTTTGTCGTTCTTAGGAGCTGGTGTTTCGGTATTTTTGTTTTCTTTCTTGAGGTTAAACTTGTCCTGTTTTGTCAGTTTCCATCCAGCACCTTCAGCTTCAAAATAGAACCCAACACCTCTTGTCCAGTACATCCATTCTTCAATCAATTTACCGTTCTGTGTATATTTGAAGATGTCTTCTGGTTCACCATACATACGTACAATATTCCACTTTCCACCATCCGAGAGTTCTGCCATTGTGCCTTCTTCGTCAATATAAGACGCTAATATGTCAATATCTACATGGGGTGTGGTTTTACCAGCATATACATTAATTTCCGCTGGCGTGCCACGCACGGGTTGATGCGTACCATAGATGCCGATTCCATCCTTTATTCCAGACTTACCATCACTGTTATGGTCAACAACTGCCATTACGTAGTACTTACCCGGTTTGACATCAACAATAAACGTACCGTTCTCGTCAAGAAATAGGGGCATATACATGGGGTCATCAAAATCAGGTGACGTAGAAAGACTTAATAGTCCTGTAGGGGTCGGTTTTTGGTTCTCTACGTCGGTTTGCTCGATTTTCTTTGGTGCGGTTGTGGTGGATAAAAATGACGTAATTCTACCTGTAATTCTTCCCATCTGTTTATCTGATGGTTCTGACCCTATAGGTGAAGGTCCTATATCACTAACAGACAAACTATTCTCTGGGTTAGTAATTGGTTCAAGCTGTCCATCTGCATCATAACGTGCACTCAACTGGATGTTCACAGCACGTGTTTCACCAGCATGAAAAACTACTGCGGGGGGAGGAGTCGACGCGATAGATGACGTTCCTAAAGCACCGAGGGTGTCACCTGCACTATACCTGCCATCACCGTCAACATCATGATTGGCTATCAAATAGTAATCTCCAGGAGGCAGTTGGAATTGATATTTTCCATCGCTATCGGTTTTAGTAGTTGCAATAGGCTTTACTAATGTGGAAGTGGCGTAAACTTCCACCTGAACTTTACTTGCATTCTCTGATAAGGGTTCTACTCGTCCTTTGATTAACACACTGTTTTCTCTGTTTTCCGAATTTGTTGTTGCAGTATAATCTGCAGTGATAGGGATATCAATGTGCAAAGAAAAAGTATTTGATTTTACCAAGACAGGTTCAGGAAATGCTCTCCGACTTTTCATATCCGATACACCGTAAAATCCATATTTGTCACCAGCATCAAGTTTGTCGTTAGAATTCTTGTCTACGACTGCCATAATGTAGTATTTGCCCGGTTTCAAACGGAGTTCCCATGTGTTTGTATTGGCATCAACGACGGTAATGCCAGCACGGAACTTCCAAGAGGTATCTGTATATGCAAGAATTAGGGTTCGGACTTTTTCCTGTGGTTGTGCTTCTGAGTATTTTACAATTCCACGACACCCCGAAGTTGCAAGCGTTAAATCAGATTGAAACTTTTTATATTCACTCGGTTTGTAATGGGATATGGGGACAAGTTTTAGTTCATCCTCAATACGTTGAAGTCGCGCAGTAATCTGTATCTGTAGCCCCTCCTTTTTTGCTTTCGCTGCAATCTCTACGGGTTGATGCTTCTGTTTTTCGTTCTGCCATTCCGTTATTCCCAAGACACCATATCCATCACCTTCGTCAAATTTCCCTGATTTATCAATATCCACATAAGCCACCAGATAATACCTGCCCGGCTCTACCCGTAGCGTGAAAGCACCGGAACCTGCATTTGTCAGTCCACTGGTATATAGGTCCTTGAGTTTCTCATCGCGATAGATAGACACATTTGTTTGTGTGAGGTCTTTACCTTTCCAAACAACATTGCCTAATAGCGTGGCATTCATTTTGTTAACATCTGCGGGAACATTTTTTGAATTGGAAGGGGTAGATTGTTGTGCATAGATTGTTGAATTAAGGACTAATCCAACACAAATAACGAGTGCAAATATTATCAATCGTTTCATGGCTTCATTTTCTCCGTATTAAGTCCATTTTCCTGATAGTATGTAGTTTCCTTTCTTTCTGATTTTCATTTTACCATATCTATTGTATTTTTATCAAGTTAATCGGAGTGTTTCATCGAGATTTAGGTCGCTATCAAAACAAAATTGTGATATAATTTCGATCTAATTAGTTCTGATAAGAATAGGGAAATTAAATGAAACTAAACAACGGAATAAACCTAACGTGGTTAGGTCATGCGACATATAAGATTGAAAACGATGGCAAAACCTACTTAATAGATCCGTGGGTTGATAGCAATCCTGTTTGTCCAGATGAACTCAAAACCTTTGAAAACCTTGACGTTATGCTGATAACACACGGACATTGGGATCACATGGAAGATGCTGTTCCAATAGCCAAAAAGCACTCACCCACTGTCGTTGCTATGATTGAAATAGCAAAATACCTTGAAAGTAAAGGTGTGGAAAACACTATAGGAATGAACAAAGGCGGCACTGTGCCAGTTGATGGTGTGAAAGCAACAATGGTTACAGCCAACCATAGCAGCAGCTGCGTTGAAGAAGATGGAACGATAGTTTATTTAGGAGAACCTGCAGGGTTTGTCCTTGAATTCACAAACGGATATAAAATATATTATGCTGGTGACACATGTGTTTTTGGTGACATGAAAATCATCGGTGAAATATATCAACCTGATTTAGCAATCATTCCTATAGGTGACCATTTCACTATGGGACCGCGTGAAGCCGCTTATGCAACAAAACTACTCAATGTTCCCACAGTTCTACCAATGCACTACGGTACATTTCCACTTTTGACCGGTACAATTGAAGAATACCGTCAATTAACTGCTCATCAGGATGTAGAGATAGTAGAATTAGAGGTGGGAGAAACATTAGATTAAGGTATCACGGTAGGGACCGTGAAGACCAAAGGCGTAAGTAGTTGTAAGTAATTCTTGTGGATTTCCAGTATCATATCGGTTGCCAGCAACACAGAAACCGTACATACCTTCCTGTCGCACCATTTCAGACATTGCATCCCGCAACTGAATCTCGCCGTGTGTCAGAATTTTGTTGCGGTAGTTGTAATCCAGTATATCAAACAAGAGTGACGTAAGAAGGTCAATACCAAAATGGCATAGGT
This sequence comes from Candidatus Poribacteria bacterium, assembly GCA_012270795.1. Classification (GTDB taxonomy): domain Bacteria; phylum Poribacteria; class WGA-4E; order WGA-4E; family WGA-3G; genus MSPOR6. The sequence continues at coordinate 21,682 of JAAXHO010000142.1, read as the reverse complement.
ATTTATGTGTTTTCCTCGCATCCCATATCCCTTCAACTTGCATGTGTTCTCGGGCAAAGTCTACAGAAGGCTTTTCCGAGATACGTGCTAACTTGAAAAGACTTGGATTATCGTCAGATACTTCGCCTTGTACAATACCGTTCAGAGAGAGTTCACTTTCGTCGCAAACATCAAGACTCGTCACGGATCGTCCAACTTGCTCATAGACATCTACTAACTGTTTCGCACAAGTAACTTCTGTTTCAGATATATAGAGATGGTCCCCAAGCAGAATCATAACAGGATCGTCTGTCGCAAAATCCTTCGCGCAATAGATTGCATGCCCGAACCCTTGCGGTTCGGATTGTATTGCGAATTGCAGGCGTTTACCTATTTCAGTTAAACTGTCAACCTGTACTGCAAATTCAGGTTTTTCCCGGATAGCAGTAGGTATATCCCCAGAAAAATAATCGGTAATCAGTTCAACCTGATGGGGTTGTGCAACGAGACACACCTCTTTCACACCTGTTGATAGTGCTTCCTCAATAATCAACTGGATTATCGGTTTAGCGAAACCGTCTTTGTCGATTATTGGAAAAAGTGCTTTTGGGACAGCTTTCGTAGCCGGGAAGAGACGTGTTCCGTATCCAGCGATCGGAATAATCGCCTTTTGAATCTTTGACATAAGAACTATTATACCATTTTTTTTAATAATTGCCATTAAGAATATCTTTCAAATAGGGTGTGTAAAGTTTTTGTCACTTGTCTGAACCAGGATTTACAGGATTTACAGATTACCAGGATTATGAGTTTGAGGAATTACGCACCATTCATAAGTTGGCATAAATCTGTATCAAAAACTATTGATGAGGTAATCCTGGTAATCTGTAAATCCTGGTTCAGACAGAATCGCAGAATTCGCGGAAGACACGGAAAAGATACCTCCCAATAAATGGTCTTACTTATATGATGTTTATACTTAGCAATAAATTGTGATGCAGCAGTCTTTTCCGCGAATTCCGTGTCTTCCGTGAATTCCGTGATTCTGACAAAAAGGGTGACAAAAACTTTACACACCCATCTGGCGATTTAAAATATTCGCAAATGGGAATATTTACCATAGAAAGAACATTACCCAAGAAATCACATAATTAAACAGACAAATCTCATTATTACACTCATTTTGGGTAACAAAATGAAATTAAAACATCTCACTATTCTTTTATCTGTGATCTTTGTGTTTCTCAAGTGCAATATAATTGCAATTGCTAACGATAACCCGCTTGTAATTGGTAACCATTTTTTTGCATCAGAGAATTATGACGCTGCAATAACAGAATACAAAAGGTTTCTGTTTTTTAATCCTGATGATACGCGTGCAGCCGAAACCTACCATAAAATCGGACTCGCCTTTAGAGCACAAGGATTGTGGCAAGACGCTACTGTAGCCATGCGAAATGCTATGCTGCACGCCACAACGCTGAAAGAGAAATCGGAATATCAACTTGATCTTGCAGTGATTCTGTTAGCTGTAAAGCACTACGATCTTGCAAGGTTAGAACTGATAAAAGTGATGCTACGAAATGTAGATGATGCCCAAATCAAACGTTCACTCTTTTTGCAGGCAGTGGCAAATATCTATCAGTTCCGCTGGGAAGCGGCGCGCGAGGCATTACAGAACTATGCAAATGATGAAAAACTTAACAGACTATTGGAAGAAGCAGTAAAACTGCCGCAAAAATCTACCCGATTTGCTAAAGTACTATCTGCAATCATACCAGGTACAGGTCAGATGTATGCAGGAAAATGGCGTAGTGGGATTAACGCACTATTGTTAAATGGAGTACTTGGATATGTTACAGTAGATACAGTACTGGAAGCGAATTACATTGATGCCGTACTATGGACATACTTCATTTTTCAACGGTATTATAGGGGAAACTTATACAGAGCAGGGAGGACAGTTGAGGAATTCAATGAAGAAGTGTCTCATCGAGCTGCAATGAAAATACTGAAAAGACTTCAAGAAATCGCGAAAAATCCGTGAATGAAAAATTACACTGCAGTCCGTTTTTGAACAACAAAGACTACGACAAACAATGCCATGCCAATAATGAATGCCCAAACGTTATGTGTATATGCCAGAAACGCAGCTGCTGCAAGCAATATAGATTCATACCAACGGGTTTTCCTAACAAAGAAACCCATTGTTACAATAGAGAAGATAATTGTACCGACCAATGCTGTTACAACTGACATTACCTGTTGCAACAGTGTTCCCGATAGAAATAGGATATGTGTATAGGCAAATAACAGTGGCATGATATACAACAGTTTGGCAAATTTAAAACATGCCCAACCCGTCTTCCACGGATCCGCTCTTGCAATAGCAGCACCTGCATAAGCTCCTAATGCAACTGGAGGCGTAATGTTGGAATCTTGACTCAACCAAAATATTATCAGATGTGCTGCGACTATCGGAACCCCCATTTCTGGACCCCTCAAAATCGGCACAGCAATTTGGGATGTAATCAGATATGCAGCTGTAACAGGAATCCCCATACCAAGTACTAAAGAAGCAGCAGCAAGAAACAATATGGCAATGGCTTTGTTGTTCCCAGCAATTGAAACGACCAATTCTGGAAATATAGTGCCTAAACTTGTCAGATCAATTACTGCTACGATAACGCCAATAGTTCCGACTGCACCGCCAATGACAAGTGAATTCTTGCAACCGTTGACCATCGCTTCCCAAATCCTTTTCGGTGTTAACCGTGTTTCTGGACGGAAATAACTTACGACAATCGTGACCAGAATAGAGTAAAATGCAGATTTATATGCAGAATACCCCAACATAAGTGCGGTAATGAGTGTAATTAATGGCAATAGATAGTACCAATCTGTTTTTAGGAGTGTGGAAAGTTTCGGTATTTCTTCAGCAGGAATCGGTTCAAGTCCCTGTTTTTTTGCCTCATAATGCACCATTACCCAAACCGATAGAAAGTATAAGACTGCGGGGACAATAGATATAAGGGCAATTTTGCTATACGATACACCTGTCCGTTCCGCTATCAAGAATGCTCCCGCCCCCATCACGGGTGGAAGGAACTGTCCGCCGACAGAGGCAGATGCTTCAACTGCACCTGCAATATGCGAACGAAAACCTGTTCGCTTCATCAATGGTATCGTAAAAGCACCGGTTGTGACAGTGTTTGCTATTGCACTGCCAGCAACAGAACCGAAGAAACCGGAGGTTACGACAGAAACTTTCGCAGTACCGCCAATTGAACGACCAGTAAGTGACATCGGTAGGTTTATGAAGAACTGACCAACTCCTGATTTCTCTAAAAACGCACCGAAAAAGATAAAGAGAATCACATAGGTCGCCATAACGCTTGCCATTATGCCGAAAACCCCATCTTGTGCAAAAAAACAGTGCTCAATAATTCGGCGTATAGAAAAACCTTGGTGGGAGATAGCATTTGGCATATACCGACCAAAAAGCGCATACAATATTCCAATCGTTGCGATGATGGGTAACCCCCAACCAACCGTCCGCCTACCCATCTCTAAACTAATAATGACACCGATAGCTGCCATCACAATATCTAAAAATGTATATGCACCTGCACGGTTAGCAATGTTAGGATATTCTACAATCCAATAACCGATGGAAATTACACTCAAACCTGCAAGCAATATGTCAATAATAGAGGGACGTTTAGAGGGTGAACCCTGACGGAATTTATAAAGGAAGCCAATTAAAACAAAAGTAAGCAGAAGATAAAGACCGAGATGATACTGTTCCGCAGCCGAGCCAAAACCCGCACTATAGATGTAGAAACAAACAAAAAAGACTGATGCTATCTCAAACATCCATTTTGAAATACCTTCTAATTCAGTCCGTTGCTTCGTAAAATCTGCGATATCCGTTGTATCTGTCTGTTCCATAGGATTTTAAAACTTAGTACTTACACCAAACATGATAGAAGTTTTGTGGATAGGTTCAAATTCTGTAAGACCAGAATCAGTTTGTACGCGTCTAAATCGGTATTCTTTGATGACTATCGTTTCTACAGGTGGGAAGATCATATATCGGATTTCAAGGTTTAGTGCAGACTTCTCGTCAAGGTCAAAGAGGTCAGCGAAAAAGTTTGTGTCCCCATCTTCACCGATATTGCGTTTTGCGTAGAATGCACGAAATGTAAGACGTGGTACTAATCCCGATTCTATCACACCGAGATAGATTTTGGAGGTGTTGTTGTTGTAACTTTCAAAAGTGCTTAAGAAATGGAGTTGCGGAATTGGTTTCCAGATGAGTTGTGTGAAAAACCCACGACGTGCTACACTACTTTTTTCATAACCCCAGAACTCAGGTGCTCCAGTTTCATAAGTATAATCAAACACAGTTGGAATATATCCATCATCAAAAATGCGGTATTCAAATTTTAGAATTGCTTTGGTAGAAGTAAAGCCTAATCCTGTAGCGTTCCCCCATGTGAGTTCTGTTGGCATGGGTTCCCCTGCTAACATGGTCTCTTCGGTATCTGATTCAGCATTTTCTTCAGTTTCATTTGCAGCCGCTGCAAGTATAGTGGGATCACGTGGTGGATTCTGCAATGCAATATCGTTGTATAAATCCAAACGAAAAGAACTTCGTTCAATTATGGGAAAACCCACATCCACACCCACAACATTGAAAGGTTCTTCATCAACTTCTAACGGAATAGGGTCAATATCCGTGATATAGGTAGCTCCAATTTCAAAACGTGTAAACAGATTATTGTTTGCAGGTTGTTGAAAAGGTCGGATAAAACTACGTCCACCAAAAATTGTAGGATCACCAAGGTCATTGAGCATCGTTTCAACACCGTATTGGTTATCATCCCTTCTAACGTTCAGGTGAATTCCGCGACGATCATGATTGGAATATCCCGACATAATCGAACCGTGTCCAATCGTGAGATAGTCGAATTCACCAACGCGGAAATAAAAAGGATCGTAAGGAGCTCCATAACTGATAAAACGAATCAACCGGAACCACGTACTTGCACTGTCCCATTTTTCACCATCTTCTGCAAGGAACAGATTTTCACCATCTTCTGCGTAGGGGTTGTAGAGTAGTACAAGGTCAAACCCCACACGAACCTTTCCAATTGGGATTTCCGGTTGAAGTTGCAGTCGAACATAAGCATCACCGTTGATAAACGATAAACCTCCACCGTAAAACCCGCTTGTTAGAAAGTTTTGTTGGTCCATTGGGGTTAAAAGTTCTTCGGCAGTTATCGGGGTAACATATAAAAATAACAACAAAATAACAGCAAAAATATCGTTGCTTTTGATACTTATTCCAGTCTTACTTATCAAGATGCAATAATCCTTCCGTCTTTCATGTGAATGATACGGTCAGCGTTCTTTCTTAAACCCTCATGGTGTGTTACGATGACTATAGTTGTCTGATGTTCCTCCCGTAGTTCTTGAAATAGGTTCATCAAGTTATCGCTTTGTCTACTATCTAAGTTCGCGGTGGGTTCATCAGCAAAGATGATTTTGGGACGGTTTGCAAGGGCACGTGCAAAGGAGACACGTTGCTTTTCACCACCTGACAACTGGGCTGGACGATGATGTAACCGTTCACTTAAGCCGATACGTGTAAGCAGTTCTATTCCACGATTTTCGGCTTCAGTCCTGTTTGTCTTTGCAATATCCATAGCAACCATGACATTTTCAAGCGCGGTGAGGTATGGTAGGAGGTGAAACATCTGAAAAACAAACCCGATTTTTTCTCTACGTACGGCACTTAAGTCTTGATTAGAGGGATCAATCGCTTCACCATCAATATGTAATTCACCTTCATCTGGGGTCAGAATACATCCGAGAAGACTAATTAGAGTTGTTTTACCGCATCCGCTGTCCCCCATGAGCATCACCAATTCGCTCTCTTCAATCTGGATATCAACCGAATCAATTGCAGTGACAGCAGCATCACCAAAACCAAATCGTTTCTTTAAACCGATCCCTTCTACGATGGTTGCCATATCATATATCCTATAATGTATAATAATGTATCGTGAACCACAATCTCAAATGGAGAATTATCTGAGAATGTGATGAGAAAGTTTTTAAGTTTCTTCATAAACGAAAGTCTGCAGACTTGGATTTGGTCTGGACATACCACTATCAATCTCACCACGGAAAGCGATCATTGGATCTACCATAATTGCTTTACGCGCAGCAAGATAACCACTTCCACAACAGACAATAAAACTGATGATTGCTACGATAATGGATTCAACTAAGTGTATTGAGACAAAGATTGGTGCAGCAGCAGCGAATATAAAGGAGAGACAGAATCCCGAAACAACACCCACAACAGAGATAATTGCAACCTGCTTTAGCAGCAGTGCCATTACATAACCGTTGGATGCCCCGATGGCTTTTAGCACGCCAATCTCTTGTGTCTTTTCCAACATAGTAACATAAGTAATCATCCCAACGAGTAAGCCGGCCGCTAACCACAACATGACTCGCAGAAATTGTACCGCTTTCATCGGTTCATCAACATAATATCCGATAATATCTTTGAGTGTTTGCCCCACAGTTCGTGCTTCAATTGTCATGGAAGCATTTAAATTCGCTACGACTTCTTCCGGTTTTTGATGTACATTTGTCTTCGCTATCATCATATTTACACGCGGATAGTTTCCCAGAAGAACCTGTTGTGCCACGCGAATATCCATAAAAAGTAGGGGTGTATCTAAAACAAACATCAGACTACTTGCTTTTCCAACAACCTTGACGGTTTCTGTTCCGATGGTAATTTGTTCACCGATTTCAAGTCCCATTTTTTCATCTACCACAACTTCATGCAGAACTGGGTCTTCGGGACGATAATCTGCAAATTTGCTGGATTCGAACATTCTACCTTCACCTTTGATAACATTCTTAGGTCCACCAAGTTTCCCTAACTGATATCCAACAACAATTGCTTTCGTATTTTTCTCTCTTATTTTTGGTTGTGCTTGGGCAAAAATGAGCGGAGACACAGTCCCTTCCTCAAAGTCTTTCCTAGAACTCAACGGTGCCATATTTTCTTCTATCAGGAGGGAAAACCCAATGAACGCCCCACCAGAACCCTCTGCAGAAATCCAGATGTCCGCACCTGTAAATTTCACATACTGCTGTGCTTGGATTCGCATCCCATTCATGATGCCACCTAACAACAGGATCAGTGAAATCAGGACGGTGATACCGATGGCTGTCAGCACAACTCGTGCTTGACGGTAGCGCATGTCTTTGAGAAATAACGTTTTCATATTTGTCTCTAATCAGTTGTATCCAACAACGTATGTACTTTAATTGATTTTTTAACTCGTTAACTTACATATACTCTAATTTCTTTCCTTTTCGTCAAAATAATTCATTGCCCAAATCATAATTTTCCGCATAACAAATAGTAACACACATAATAGCATTAATTCCCAAAACGTAGATTGTATTGTCTGATTGAACCTTTCAAAATTTGAGAGTGTATGATCAGTCCGATGCCATGCTCGGACATTGACAAATATCGCTAAGCCGAGAGGGATCATGGCAATCCAAATACCACAGATATAACATATTGTAAGCAATGTTATATCGGCGGCATGAGCCATCAACCTAAGTAACTTCTTAAATTTTTTCAAACTACACCTTTTCATTCATATTTCTACACAGAGGCTGCAATTCGCTCAGACATTGTCTGTCGCTTGCGTCTATGAAGTTGGACATGATCCAAATACTTATCTGCATCCACTTCAGAACCAGTTTCACGATCTAAAAAGAGAGGAAATTCGGATGCGGGTGGTTTCGCATTATGATAGGCGTTACCATAACTCCGCATGATGATACGTTGTTCACGGTTGAGTGTCTTTAACCATTCTGGTGAGGAATGGAAACGGTCTGCAGGAGTTACCCAAGACGGGCAGTATGCCACAAAGATGTTGTAACGTACTACGTCGCTTTCATTTGGTTCCACACGATGCCAGATGCTGGAGTGCATCACCGTCATTGTGCCTTTACGCGGACAAATAACCATCTCTCCAGGGATACTCTTGTGGGTATCATAACCGTCCATATATTGCTGTCTATGGCTTCCCGGAAGCACAACGAGATTCCCCATCTTCTCATGCGGAAGGTCTGTTAGCCAATATCCGATTTTGATTTGTAACGGTAATTTCGGAGAAAACACACCATAGGGGAGTGCGCGTGCACCGTCCGGATGCCACTGATTGTACTGTTTGCCACCTGGTGGACGCAGGAAAAATTGGCTTATATGTAGTTTGAGAAGTTCGCCAAAAAGGTCATAAGCATAACCGACATGTCGATCATTGTCTATCAGTCCTGTAAAGACAGGGTCGCGTTCAACGATGTTCTGCATGCCGAGATAATTTCCCGGTTTATATTTTGGATTATTTGATGCAACCCGATCTATTGCATCCTTGTAGATTTCAACGTCTTCATCAGAGATAGCGTCCTCAATGAAGATGATACCGTCTTTGTTGAATGTCTTCCACTGTTCCGTTGTAAATCCTGGGGGTGCAACACGATATGTTAGTTCAGATTCCATTGGCTACCTCCTTTCTTTGAAAAAATGCAAGTTTTATGCCAGTCTGAAATATACTCTATTTTTAGTGGTCATGGGAGTACGCTTTCTGAATTTGTGTCTGTTGAGTTACCCTCTTTTTATAGTGACAATTTCGAATTGATAGACAGCGTGTCTATAAACAAGTACCACCTGATTATTTACATTCATTGTAAAGTTATATTTATTGTATTCTATCGGTATGCCGTAAAGGATGTGTCCATTTCGGAGTGTCACCTTGACGTTTTTCTGTGCCAACTTACGCATAGGGCGTTTTCCAATGATTAGTGGTCGTTTTTGGGGGTCTTTATCTGTGCGTAGTTTTTCAGCTTCAAGTTTTTTGTTCACCCGCAATGCGTCACCCAAGTTATTCGCTGCTTCTGGGGTTAGACAAAAGACGATATCTACTTTATACAATGAGTCATCAGCGGAATAGATCTCATATCTACCTATTTTAGTAATCTTTAGTTGTTTAATACCGTCATACGTTACAAGTACTGCTTGTCCTTGGAACTTATTGAGCAATGTATCGGTTTCAAGGAATTGTCTTTGATCAATTTGTTGCATAAAGGGAGGCACCTCCAAAATGATATTTTTTAATATTTTACTAAAAAAGAACTTGATTTGTTAATCTTTGTTTATACAATCTAAACGGCTGATGGACTGCTTTGTGAAATACCTGAGAGAACTGCACAAAAAAGGACAGACTCCGTGTTCGATTGCACAGAATAGGGCAACACTATTTGAGTTTAAGTAGGGTATCTTGAATTTTGTTTTGAAGTTCTATATCTCCCGTCTGTGTAGCGAGTTTCAACGCGGTTTGAAAATCCTGTTTTACTTTCGCAGTTTGACCGAGATTGCCTTTGCCAACCCGCGATTGAAGTGTACACAAGTTCATTTGGAATTAATTGGCATCATTACTAAAATCAATGTCATCAAGTGAATCCGCATCCCAAACCTCATCAAAGAGTGAATCAAGGCGCGATAAATCATTTATTATGGTGAATTTTGAAATAATTATACACATCTTCTGTAGGAGCGACCTCCCGGTCGCGACCAAAGGTCGCTCCTACAACTCAGAATGTAGAATTAATTGTATAATTTACCATAAATCAACCTGATTAGTAATTGCTTCTGGCATATCATTAAATCGGAGTTGTATTAACTTGAGGACTGCTGCTCTCTTAGCATTTGTTTCCCCTTGTTCTATACCTTCAACGATACCAAGTGCTAAACCTTCAGCTTTACCTTGCTCTTTAAGCACATCTACCATAGACTTTGCCATAACTTCCACCTCCATTTCATGTGTATACTCGTCTACTAATTTTTTCAACTCTTGATGCTCTGCAAGCGGAATATACGCGTCTTCGTTACTATTCTGTTTCAAACCTGAATAATTCAACCGTTTATGGTTTAGCTTCTGTCAAGGTTTTATGAGATTCCTGTGCCGTTAGAGTGGAGTTAGATTTGCTTTCAGTCTAACCTAACCCTAATCAGTATTCACTAAACCTCAACTGCTGTTTAGCCCATGTCGTTCTGAAGTAGCCACACCGAAACTGACTGCACAATGATTTGATTTGCCCGCTCAACAATCGGATTTAAGGATGGTATGTGTGTAAACATGGCTTGTGCTTTACCTTTCATATTACCTATTATTGGTAGCTCAAGTATCTTCATCTCTTTGAGAAATGCTTCAACCTCTGTTTGACCGATACGAGCGCGTCTACGGAGTTCTTCTAATTTTGGTGTATGTGCCCATATTTGTAAAATCGTTTTGCTAATCTGTTCAATAGAGAAACTCCCAGCAAGTTGCTGGGCAGCGTTTTCAACGGTAGTGAGAGACATTCTGCGTTTACCCTCAACAACATGTGCTGGGGGTAAGCGGAGGTCCCATACAATTCTAAATACGGATAAGAGTCTTAGGATATAGTATGTAATATCAATTTGCCACCAACGAAAACCTTGTGGGGCTGCACTTGGAAAGTGGTGGTGGTTATTATGCCATCCTTCCCCGAGCGTAATGATGGCGAGAAAAATGTTGTTGCGAGAATTATCACCGGTGACATAATCCTGTTTACCATAAATGTGGGAAAGAGAATTAATTGAAAAAGTTCCGTGATATAGAAGCACAGTACTTAATATAAAACCCACGACCAGACCAGACCAGCCTGCAATTGCCCAAACAGAAATACCTAATAATGTCGCTGGTAGTGAATGGATTTTACCAAGCCAGACAAGTTCCGGATATTTCCGAAAGTCCTTTATCAAATTGTAATCTACACTCAGGCCACGTGAGCATAGAATCCAACCTATATGAGAATACCAAAATCCGTGTTTGACTGGTGAATGAACATCTTTTTCTGTATCGGAATACTTGTGATGTTCCCGATGCTTAGCAGCCCACCAGAGTACCGAGCGTTGTGCTGAACACTGTCCAAGAAATGCCAAAAAGAATTGGAAACCACGGCTTGTTTTAAATGCTCGGTGTGAAAAATAACGATGAAATCCCCCAGTGATACCAAACATACGAACAACGTAAAGGACACCGCATATAATCCAATCCGTGGATTGCACATCTACCCAGAAAATAGCAAAACAGGCAAGATGAATTAGTATAAAAGGTACAGGTTGAGGATGAATAATATCCGCCGCATGGGCGGAACGGGAATTGTTTGGTTCTGTAGACACTAATATTGTGTTCCTTCAGCATATAGCTGCATAGCATAACAGTGATGTTACGACAAAATTATAATTGTGTGTGCAGCATCGGAATTTAGGACGCGTTACACTTTGTATGTAAAATATATTGCAGGACCTACGCATTTCTTCTTAAAGTCCCACTGATAAGGGGGAAGGGTTCCCATAGCGATAGCGTATGGGAGGGTGGGGGTTAATTCACTGAAATAGAGGCTTTTTAACCCCCCTAACCCCTTATCAAGGGGGAATGCGTAAGTCCTATATATCGTTAAAGCGGTATATATATTGTTTTCATTACTATTCTGTTCTCAACCCTGAATGTACTTCAACTGGATACAGTTCAGCATCAGTCAAAACTTTATGAGATGCATCAAATCTTGCAAGTTCTGCCCCTGCTCGCGCCTGAATGTCTGCCAGATTTGGAAAATTATACACCAATTCCCCATCTTTGACAATAGGAATTAAAAGCGGTTCTCCATCGGTATTGAGTTCGTCCCAAAGTGTGACGCAGTCATTACAGTAATTGCCATCGGTGTCGGTTTGCCGATAGACCTGTTTTCTTCCGGGGACAGTGGCTTTTGTAGGCTCATCAAGAGACTGTTTACCAACAGGGATACCATCACGTTCGACTGACTTGAAGACACCACCAAGGGCAGATGGTCCACCTTCACCAGACATCGGATTGAAGTTTGCACCAGTTGCAAGGCGAGTACCGACTCCGAAGCTATCGATCGGTGCGCCATTTTTCAGTAATCTATCTATCTCAAACTCATCAAGGTCATGACTTGCGATGATTTGCACGTAGTTAAGTCCTTCTTCATCAAGGATACGCCGTACCTCTTTACTGAGAGATAAGAGGTCACCACTATCCAATCTCACTGCTTTCAGTTGGCATCCACGTTTTTCCATTTCCTGTGCAACAATACATGCGTTTTTTGCGCCTTGTATCGTATCGTATGTATCAATCAGAAATGTCGCGTTGCGCGAGAAAACATTCGCGTAATCTCGGAAGGCATCAACCTCTGTTGACCGATCCATCACAAACTTATGTGCCATCGTGCCTACATAAGGAATATCAAAATACCTACCTGCAAGCACAAGGGAAGTACCTTCTGCACCACCAATGAAAGCAGCACGCGCTGCAAGGATCCCCGCATCTCTTCCATGTGCACGTCTTGCACCGAAATCATAGACAGGTCTCCCGTTTGCTGCCTGCACTATCCTTGATGCTTTGGTTGCAATCAACGTCTGGAAATTCATCACACAGAGAAGATAGGTTTCAAAAAGTTGCACATCACGGGATAGACCTGTAACATTGATTATCGGTTCATTGGGAAAAACAGGAGTGCCTTCGGGAACAGCATAAACATCACCGCTGAATCGAAAACCTTTCAACGATTCCAGGTAATCATCAGATAATTCACCGTTTTGAGACAGCCAGTTAAGGGTGTCATCTGTAAAATGTAGATTTAGAATGTAATGGATGATCTGTTCAAGACCAGCAGCAATGAGATATTCACCTTGTGGGATTTTGCGAACATAGTAATTGGCAGTGATAATAGCATCGTTACGGTTAATGAAATCTGCTTGTCCCATCGTGAGTTGATAGTAATCAACAAAAAGTGCTATCTCCGCTTCTGTCAATAGGGCAGACTTTGGGGTAGTTGCGTGAGTAAGTTCTGCTGATGTGAAGGTGTTGATGTCCATAACAAGTTATACATTTTATGGGTTTTGTATCATCTGAATTTTCTGGTTCGCTGGGACAAACTGAAGTGTCTGTGTTTTACCGTTTGTCCAGATAACTTGAACCATGTCAACCTTAGTAGCTTTTCCTAACCCGAATTCCACTATGAATCCATTGGCGGACATGTAACTTTCTCCAGCGTATATTTCCTGAACTTGTGTAGTATTTGCTGCTTTGAGTAGAATTTTTGCGCCGATAGCATTTCTGTTCTTATCCGTGCCGACCAACTTTACATGCAACCAACCATTAGGATCATTTTTTGAAGATGTGTTATTCTGTAATAGTGTTGGTCGGTCATAATTATTCACAATGAAAATATCTATGTCACCATCATTGTCGTAGTCTGCAAATGCTGTGCCACGACTAACACGCGCTGGTAGTGCAGCAACCCCAGAACTCTTGCTGACATCACTGAATGTGCCATCACCTTCATTTTGAAACAACTGATTATGTTGTGGAATAAGCGTTCCTGGTGCGTCCAACTTCTGAAAAGTGCTACCGTTTGCAACGAAAATATCTAAATCACCATCGTTATCGTAATCAAATAGTGATGTTCCCCACCCAATCTCCTTGATACTAATCTCTGCCAGCATTGTAGAATAAGCCTCATCAACAAAGCGGATGGGTTTGGGTATGTTATTTCCTGCATTTCTGTTCTCTTTCAATAGATTTCTGTATAAGACATTTTCTTGATCAATCCAATGACTAATGAATATATCAACATCTCCATCGGCATCGTAATCACCTGCAGCTAAACCCATAGAACCGCGAAAATCTGCTGCCCAAGAATCATCACTAACATCAGTATATGTTCTGTCTCCATTATTGCGATAGATGTGGTTTTCGGAGGTGTCATTTGCAACATATAGGTCCATATCATTGTCTTGGTCAAAGTCGCTGAAAATGGCTTGCATACTCCTACCACCAGGAGCTGCGACACCTGCTTCAGCAGTAACATCAGTGAAAGTGCCATCCCCATTATTTCTATACAAGAAATTATCTTGTGGTTCAAAAACTGTAGGGTTCAGCGCATTCGGCACTAATTTACCTGATTGTAGGGATTCAACTTTTTTCTGTTGAAATTTCTCAAGATCATAGTTTACGTAGTTACACACGTACAGATCCACATCTTCGTCGCCATCATAATCTGCAAAGGCTGCACCAGTACTCCATAGTGGACATTCAACACCCGCGATTTTAGTTACATCTGTAAAAGTGCTGTCTCCATTATTACGATATAGTACATTATCTCCATAGTTTGTTACATATAGGTCAACGTAGCCATCACCATCATAATCTGCAAATACACACCCCATGCCGTATCCAAGATCACCAACTTTGGCAGATTGTGTTATATCTGAAAAAGTTCCATCTCCGTTATTTCTATACAGGACGTTTTTGGAGGATTTTACAAGTTTCTTGGATAGCCATTTCTCAAATCCACCAGGTATATTGACAATATATAGATCAAGGTCCCCATCGTTATCTATATCAGCGAAACCTGCGCCCGACCCCATGTCTTCTGGGAGCATACTTGTGCGAGTTCCATTTGCATGTTGAAAACGAATTCCTGCTTCTTGTGTAACATCAACGAAAGTAGGAGATTGCGTATTTCCATCAAGTGTGGCAGTTACGAGCAATGCAAAACTCAGGATATATATAATGGGATTCCATGTCATAGTCGGTTTACAAAAAATGGCAATCATGATTTGAGGAAGTTAGTAAAGATGTTACGACTGAGAAATCGCTCATCATTTAGGATATTTAAATGGAGTGGAATTGTAGTTTTAATACCTTCAATTTTGAATTCAGATAAGGCACGTTTGAGTCGTGCAATCGTTTCGTCTCGATCTCTGCCCAAGGCGATAAGTTTTGCAACAAGAGAATCGTAATGGGGAGGAACTGTATAACCTGTGTAGGCATATCCATCAACCCTAATTCCAATACCACCGGGTGGCTGGTAGTCTGTAATTAACCCTGGTGATGGCATAAATTGATTAGCTGGGTCTTCGGCATTAATTCTACATTCAATTGCATGTCCATTGATACTTATATCAGATTGGTTGTATCCGAGTTCTTCTCCCATTGCTAATCGGATCTGTTCTTTGATTAAATCGACACCCGTGATACATTCAGTTATTGTATGCTCAACTTGAATCCGTGTATTCATTTCAAGGAAATAGTATTTTTCGTCTTTGTCTACCACGAACTCAATTGTTCCAGCATTTGTATATCCGATAGACTTTGCTGCTTTTACTGCTGCCTTACAGATGTCATTCCGTAGTTTTGTAGATATAGATGGGGAGGGGGCTTCTTCAAGAAGTTTTTGCTGTTTGCGTTGAATTGAACATTCACGTTCTCCAAAGTGTACGATATTTCCGTGTGCATCCCCTAAAACCTGAACTTCAATATGCCGTGCATCTTCAATCCATTTTTCTATGTAGACATCACTATTACCGAATGCAGCTTCACTTTCTGCCCGTGCTGTGTGAAAAAGGTTGAACAGACTCGGTTTATTGTGTGCAATGCGAATACCACGACCACCGCCACCCGCAGAGGCTTTGATTCCAACCGGATAGCCGATTTTTTCAGCAAGTTCAGCTGCTTCCTCAGCTGTTTCAACGGTGCCTTTTTTATCTTTTTTTCTTTTTCTGTTATGACTGCCAAGGACAAGCTTTAATCCTGCTTTCGCGACGGTCTCAAGTGCACGCACTTTATCACCCATAGTCGTAAGGTCATTGATAGAAGGTCCAATGAATTTTATTTTGTGTGCCTCACAGATTTCTGCGAACTGTGCGTCTTCAGAAAGGAACCCCGCACCAGGGTGAATAGCATCAACATTAGCAAAATCCGCAACAGCAATGATGTTCGCGTATTTTAGATAACTTTCTGCTGAAGGAGGAGGCCCGATACAGTAACATTCATCAGCAAGCTTGACGTGGAGAGCGTCTTTGTCAGCAGTGGAAAAGATCGCAACAGTTTTAATATCCATGTCTTTACATGCACGAATGACACGTATTGCAATCTCACCGCGGTTGGCGATTAGTATTTTTTGAAACATTTTCTTAACTTTGCCTCACACGAAATAGGGCTTGATTAAATTCTACCGCCTGTCCATCTTCAACGAGAATTTCAAGGATTTCACAGTCAAATGGGGCCTCAACATCGTTGTATGTTTTCATGACTTCCAAGGTTGCTATAGAAGCTCCTGCAGATACACTATCACCAACTTCAACAAAAGGGGGTTCATCAGGAGCAGGGGATCGATAAAACCGTGCTGGCATAGGAGAACGGATAATATCATCACCTGTTTCGTTCTCAGTAACGAGGGATTGCATAGGTGGATTTACAAGGGCAGGCGCAGCTCCTATATGATGTGTGGTTGTACGGGAAATCTCTATCTCTAAGTCACCATCGCGTATACGTGCGGATGCTAAATCAGCGCGTTCAGCGATGTCAATGAGTTGCTGAAGACGTGCAAACATCTGATCGGTATCAAGTTCAGAATTATCACTCTCACCAGCATTAACTTCCGTATCGGCAGAAGAATCATGTTCTTCACTCTGTTTGTTTTGTCTCATGTCTTATACCCTTTCAACATATTTCCCTGTCCGCGTGTCAACTTTGATGACGGTCTCATTCTTTACAAAGAGAGGCACATTGACAACAGCACCCGTTTCTAATTTCGCTGGTTTTGTGCCACCACTCACTGTATCACCTCGTAATCCCGGATCAGTTTCAATAATTTGGAGTTCAACAAAGTTTGGCAACTCTGCTGCAAGTGGGGTATTCCCATCCATTTTGATGATTATGTTTTCCCCTTCCTTTAAAAATTTGACATCTTCACCAAGGAGCGTTTTTGATAGTTGTATCTGGTCAAAAGATTCGTTATCCATAAACCAGAGTGCATCACCTTCACTGTAAAGGTACTGCATTTCCTGGTCGGTGAGTCTGACGGTTTCAATCGTATCATTTGCCCGGAATGTTCGGTCAAGTACTGCATCGTCACGAACTCTTTTGACTTTTGTTCGAGCAAAGGCACCTCCTTTTCCAGGTTTCACATGCTGGCAATCTACAACGGTGTAGACGACATCATCAAGACGAATAACTAACCCATTTCGTAAATCCTTTAGTGCTGCCATTATTATTCCTTTCTATTAATTGTGAAGTATATATTTCTATTTGTGTTTTACTATATATAATGTGTGGCAAACTTGAAAACTTAGCAATCAAGATTGCCCGTACAGAACATTACTTCCGAAATAGTATTGAGAGTATGTATATACCCATAATTAGATGCTGTGTTCTCATCTGTCCCCTTCTTTCGATAACGGATACGGATCTTCCCTCGTTAATTCACCATTTGGCAGTTCATAGTAACGATACCCGTTAATATCATACACATTCGGAATCCCTTTTTTGCGGTTTTCTTCTTGTGCTCTTTTCGCAGCCCGAATGCCAATCCGCAGCATCTCATCCGCCCACTCATGGGTTTCAAGGCTTAATTTGTCGTTATGCATTATACACCTCCATTGTGAATGTCTTGCATAAATATTTAAAAAAAGTTTCATTAATCACCTGAAGCGATTTTTTGAGGATGTTCACCAGAATTATAGAACAGACTCCACCGATCTACCAAATTTCTATACATATACCAAAAGTTGTGCTTGCTCCGATAAAACCGACGCACCACATCTTCCGTTGGCACATGGTGTCCCCTCGCCTGTACACGATTCCGCACACGCGCAACACTTGTCTCAGGTGATTTGAGAAAAATAAATACAATGGCAACCGTATAGCCAGCACTTTTTAATTGAGAGATAGTTCTTGCAAATCCTTTACCTGCAAGCGTCACTTCTACAATAAAATCTGTCCCTGCTTGGATAAGACTCTGGATTCCTTGTATAAAAAGTCTTCCTGCTTGAACTTTAACGCTGTCCATCTCCTCCGTTCTGGATACCAGTCCTCCTGCGATCGCATCGGCACTGATATATACAGAGATCTCTGAATCTCGGAGATATTCGGACACAAAAGTCGTTTTTCCGGATCCGTTTGGACCGGCTATGATTATT
The DNA here is from genome assembly GCA_012270795.1 of Candidatus Poribacteria bacterium. Lineage (GTDB taxonomy): Bacteria > Poribacteria > WGA-4E > WGA-4E > WGA-3G > MSPOR6. The sequence goes on along the minus strand of JAAXHO010000142.1, from coordinate 3,567 downwards.
ACATTTCTCAACAAGGTCCTACCTTCTAACTTTTTAGTATTGCGTCCGTTTCATCACCAATGTAAATCTTACCATTTTTAGTTGTGAACATTGGAATTTCCTCCGAATATGAAAACTTGTATAATGCGAGTTGATTATTTACCTTTTCATGACAACTATTCCAAGTTTTAGGGTATCGGTGACAACTACCTGATTATGTTTCCTGGAGCCTGTTTGTAGCTTTCTAAATCAATAGACTTAGTGGTGACAGTACATTTTTTGTATATCTCACAATAATTTGAGTGCTGACCTGAGTGCATGACTTCTATGACTGATTTGGTTCTTGATTACATCACCCAATTCTGCAAAAGTCTTGTCATATCCATCAGGAACAAAGATTGGATCATATCCAAAACCACTATCTCCGACAGGTGTGTTCGTTATGTATCCATCACATATCCCTACCACGACCTGCACATTTTTTGTAACTGAAACTTCTTTATGTATAGTTGTGTCGTCAACTACATTATTGCTTATTGACACTGTAGCTTCTGCGATGGCAATAGCTGCAACAAATCGCGCATTCCTATTGGTTTCATCTTCTAACGCAGCAAGCAATTTCTCTATACGGATGGCATCTGTTGCATCTTCCCCTGCCCAACGTTTTGAATGAACCCCTGGTGCTCCATCAAGTGCGTCTATTTCTAAACCTGCATCATCAGCAAGCGTTCGAAACCCAGTGTAATCTGCAATGATCGTTGCTTTTTTTATAGCATTTTCTTGGTATGTTTCACCATCTTCAACAACTTCAGGAGCATCAGGAAAATCCTGCAATGATAAAAGTTGTAGGTCTTTATGTTTTTGTTCGTTACTGAGCATTGCAGTTAGCTCATTTACTTTTCCAAGATTACGCGTTGCTAAGACTAACTTCATCAAGGTCCTCAAGCATCATCTTATTCTGTAAACGGACGAGTTGTTGTATACCGTTAACAGAGAGGTCAATTAATTGGTCATATTCTTCCCGCGAAAATGGGTTGTGTTCAGCTGTTCCTTGTATTTCAATGAACTTACTACTACCTGTCATAACGACATTCATATCAACATCTGCAGCAAAATCTTCGGAATAACAGAGATCCAGCATCGGAGTGCCTTTTATGATTCCTACGCTTGTTGCCGCAATATTATCGATGATAGGAAGTTGTTCAATTTTGCTTTGGTTTTTGAGTGTTTTACAAGCATCCCAAAGTGCAATAAATGCACCTGTGATAGCAGCTGTCCGGGTACCGCCATCCGCTTGAATTACATCACAATCTATCCAGATTGTTCTTTCACCTAACGTATCAAGGTCAACAGCTGCGCGAAGTGACCTGCCAATCAGTCGTTGAATTTCCTGGGTCCTGCCACCGAGCCTTCCTTGGGTTGCCTCGCGTCGCATTCTTTGGGATGTGGAACGCGGCAGCATAGAATATTCTGCGGTGACCCATCCGCGATTACGTTGGTCCTGTCCACGCATAAAACTCGGTTGTCGTTCTTCAACTGATGCTGTGCAGATAACTTGCGTATCTCCAGTGGCTATAAGAACTGCCCCCTCAGCGTGTTTGATGTAATTACGTTTCACTGTAACGTGACGCAATTCGTCTGTTTTTCGTCCATCTTCTCTTGTCATGAAATCCTCATTTCTTCAATTAAAACTCTACAAGTCTTTAAGAAAATCTAATGCTTTCGCATAACTTCTTCGTTCTAAATAGTGTGTAAGCATTTTCGGTGCAGATGCTTCAATGTCAGCGGAGATTCTCTTTATTAGGAGTAACTGTTCAGTGATGTCATCTCCAGTATTTATACGACTCATCATTTCTTCTAAGGTATTTTGTAGTTCTGCCGATTGTTCTGTTGTCATAATTTTTACTTTCCTTCCTCTGTGATAGGGGGTAATTCATTTACTGCTTTACAGGATCGCAGACCAATGCTTTTAGGTGGTTCATCATATCCTTTCCACGCATAAGGATCAACACCTGAAACTGGAATAACACAACGACGGTCTGCACTGGCAGGACGTTCCCCTTCCTTAATTGACCAAGGTAGAAGCGACCATGAATTACAGTAGTGATTGACAAGAACACGTCTATATGTGTTCCCACGATTTTTGCGTGAGCGGTGAAGTAAATAACCGTTAAAGAAAACAAGTGTTCCCGTTGTTACCTCTACGGGCACCTCTTTTGTCCCGTCAAAACCATAACTCTCTGGCGTGAAGTCAAATTCGTCAGGATTTTCATGGCTGCGTTGTGGATATAGGTAGCCTTGCCGATGTGAACCGGACAATACCCACAAACACCCATTTTCTATAGTGGCATCATCCATTGCAATCCATGCACCGATTAAAGAGCGGTCGCGCGTTGGAATATATATCTCATCTTGATGCCAAGCTTGTCCTTGAAAATTAGGCGGTTTGACGAAAAGCATTGACTGCATGCACTTGACACTGCCATCCCAAAACGGCAGATGCGCAGCGGTGATCTGACTCAATATCCCACAGATTTTTGGGTGCTTGACGTACTTCTCAATCGTCCCACTAACGAAATGAGGTTGATGAATGCAGAGTATTCTACCGATTGCTTCTTCGTCTGTAACGCTTTCTGGCAGCGGCTTCATGTTATCCGTTTCATATCCACCACGCGCAAGCCTGACTGTATCTTTCCGAAGTTCCTCAATTTCGCTATCGGAAAGAAGGTCTGGTACGACAAGATAGCCGTTTTCTACAAAGAATTGACATTCCTTCTCTGAAACAATATCAGGAACCTCAATTCTATCATTTGTTTCAGGACCCATTTGTTAACATTATCCTCCTAAATTTCATTATGCAATACATTGGAATACTACAGTTTATCTCATACAGTGAATATAATACCGATTCAAATTAATATTGTCCCATTAAGGAATTCCACTTTTATTGCTGGTTAGGGTGCCTCTCTTCGGTAGGAGCGACCTCCAAATCAACGGTATGAATGCCTTATGGCATTCCCCGGGTCGCGACCGGGAGGTCGCTCCTACCAGAACATTTTGACAAATGGCATCTTATTTTTTAGAAATGGTATAACAATTAATTTTACCTTTTGTGTATGAGAGAACTCCGATTCTCGACCATCTATGTGTTATGTCTCGATTCGGAAATTATTCCTACAGAAAATGTGTATCCTTTTTAAAGTTCACCATAATTAAAACAATAATAGTGCTATTACTGTGAGTTGTTAGGTGTTACAAACACGTTATTTGCTCTTGTATTTAGACCATGACCATTTACTGCTCTGAGTTGGAAAAAGTGATTCTTGCCGTTTGTCAATCCTGTCACAATGAATGAGGTGGTTGCACTCCCCATTGAAGTCCATTTTGTAAATCTGGTCCCTGATAAGTTAATGGGTGCACCTGGTGGTGTTAGCACTATCGGTGGTGTCGGAGCTTGCGGTGTTGCTGTCATAGAACTTGATTCTGCACCTTCCCCAACAGCATTCACAGCGCGCACCTTAAACTCATACGTCGTACCATTCGTTAAACTTGCAATATCTTGACTTGTGCTGGTGACTCCGCCTCCAA
>JAAXHO010000018.1 GCA_012270795.1 Candidatus Poribacteria bacterium | reverse complement strand
GTTGGTAGCATTCAAAGACGGTGACCCAACCCTCGGGAGGGAGCTGTTTAAAGTGAGACTGATGACCGGGGCGAAGTCGTAACAAGGTAGCCGTAGGGGAACCTGCGGCTGGATCACCTCCTTTCTAAGGAGCATTAACAAAGTTGATTCTAACACAATCTCTTTGTCCAAAGGCTCTGAACCTTAACAGACACGCACAACTCCTATTTAGCTTTCATGAACATACTTTCTGCCTACACTCAGGGGCTTATAGCTCAGAAGGTTAGAGTGCGCGCCTGATAAGCGCGAGGTCCCTGGTTCGATTCCAGGTAAGCCCATTTCTTTTGTAAATCAACCACTTATTTTCATCATATCTAAACATTATACTCTTATAATCTCTCATTATTTTCAGTATTATCCTTCAATTCGTCAATTTCTTGTTATTTACAAAGAGATTCATTATTTTCTTGTAGCTTAATATAAATTTATTTCGTTACTTTCCCATCGGAAATTGGTTTCTTATGTTTTGTACTAAAGGGGGATGGAGGAGAGTTAGCCTATGGCGCGCCAATCAAGGAACAAATTGTCTGCTACCGAAGACACGTACTTAGCCACACAAGTCAAACAAGGGAATGAAGCAGCGTTTAGACAGCTGTTTGATAAACACTATGAGTGGGTCTATAGTAAAGCATATCGTATGCTAAAATACCACCATCAGGATGCAGAAGAGGTTAGTCTGGATATATTTACTAAGATCTGGGAAAAACTACAAGATGATAAATGGGACCCCAAAAAAGGAAGTTTTTGGGCTTGGTTAAATAGACTCGCGTTTAATACAATTGTTGATGCAATACGAAAAAGAAAACGGATTCGTGAAACGGTCTTAACTTATGAAGAACAGGAAGAATCGCCGTTGAACGAATTTGAGGATAGCGGCCCGGGCCCAGACGAACATAGTATCGCCCAGGAGGCACAAGAAATTTTAGAAAAAGCTCTTGAACAGGTAACGAAACCGAACCACCGCATCGCTTGGATATTACGACATTTAGAAGGATGTCGTGTTGCAGAGATTTCCCGTATATTTAATATTAAAGAAGGGACTGTGAAAATCTGGATTTACCGGTGCACACAGGAACTCAAGCAGATACTAATCAATAAAGGAATTACATGGATACAATAGATGAATTTTTTGATATTATCCAAACATAGAGGATAACTCAGCCGTAAGCAGGAAAACTTTCTCAAAAATATTCAGGTGGCAAGTGGGAGTCGAAATGGCACTGCCCTTATCTGGGCATGAAACCTTATATGTAAATTGAATGATTTCCAATGTTGCAACATATCAGGCGTTGTGAAAACGTGAAGGGTTTGCGTGATTGCATTTTCTTCTCGCAATAATAAATAAGGAGACAACTTTGATTTATACGAATCAGACTAATGATACGGATATAACCACTTGGAATCTGCCAGAGGACGCGACTGCACGTTTAGGTAGGTGATGGAGCAGTGAGAAGTCTATGCTTTTCACAAGATGGAGAGCATTTAATATTCTCACACTTAATTGTACGCATAAATGATGGACCTTTTCAGAAATAAATACGGAGAACTGCAGGTCTGGACACAGGGCAACCCCTCAATGGTTAAGTCTCTTCCCACACATATATCACGAGGGGCGGTTGATGTGCGTTTCTCCAAAGACAGTTGTACACTACTTAGCGGCCATGATCCTGCTGGATACCGGTTATGGAATATAAAACAGCGGGAAGTGAAACAAACATTCCACCTTATTCACTTGGTGTAATTTCTACCTCTCGTAGGAGAGAACTACTTGTAGCAGTTGAAGAAAATAAAGTTATTAGCGTCTGGAATCTCGTGTCAGACACACAGATTGCCGAACTCCCCGAAAGATATAAAGGAGTGACTCGGCTGGCATTTTCACCGGATAGCGAACTGCTGGAAAGTGGTAGTTATGATGGTACTATACTGCTCTGGGATATGAAACCGTTTATTTGATTCATATTGAGAACTCTCTTTAGAAAGTGCAAGTTTTCAGCATAGTATTAATGAAACAGTAGGACAGTTCTAAGCGTTTTTATAAAACTATGCACGAAAATCAAATATTTTAGCAATTTTTGTGAAATTTATTTGACATACACCATATATTGTGGTATACTTTAAATCTGATTACGGGTTAAAGTTAATTTAATCCCGTTCTTTGAAAATAAATTTGACTTAAGTTAGAATTCTGTAGTAAAATACTAATCCCTTGTAATAGGATTTATAGAATTTAACGAAAGTTGAATTTGTGGTAGACAAAATGCCACACACGGGGGTGTAGCTCAGCTGGGGAGAGCAACTGCTTTGCACGCAGT
>JAAXHO010000207.1 GCA_012270795.1 Candidatus Poribacteria bacterium | reverse complement strand
CGAGTGCCCAATACAATGTTTTACTCATGAGTTCACTCCTTTTGCTTGATGCAAAGTTAGAAGTTGATTATTTTGCAACACGTGATCATTGTGTCGCGTATTCTTTTCTCTGTTGCGATGTTGCGGCATCCAGCAAGCAACGCTGTTATGGACAACCATAAGATTAACCTTTGTTAGTTTAAAGTATACCACATCTGAGGTTTAGCTGTCAAGTTCCCGATAACAAGAAAGAGCACCCGGCTACGAAACCATCTTTGTAGCACAATCATCCAGATTGTGTCGAAAGGACGCAAACTGAAAGTGGACGCTACAAGTAGTGTTCAAGTAATTGGACGATACGTTAACATTACGTGGTTGATGTGCGTTTTATTGCACGTTCACACCCCTAACTAACAAATTCATGATTCCGCAGGAATCTATTCAACTAACCTAAAAGTGCCGGATCTGGGCGTTTGCCGCTGCTCAGATCCTTCGTATACGGGATTCGGTTTGTGTGCTTGGGATTGAAAACCTTTCCCTGTACGAAAATCTCTTATATTTTTGTCAAACCGAGTGTTGTGTTTTTTAACTTAACGTCAGAAATTATATTATTGGATTCAAAAAATGTCAACTTAAAAATCATATCGGGGTGTGTAAAGTTTTTGTCACTTGCCTGAACCAGGATTTTCAAGATTATCAGATTTCCAGGATTTCTCTCAACAGGTTCTATTCCCAAAGTTGACATCAAAATGCATCAAAAATCCTTGATGGGGTAATCCTGAAAATCTTGGTTCAGACAAAGAACAGGTATACTACCTAACTATTCTAAAAAATTACAAAATCAAGATATTACCCGATTAATATAACCTAAGTTGCCACCTACTTTAGAATACTCTTGTTGGAGGGGTTTCTAACCCCGATTTATGACAATTCGCATCAAAATTCGTTGTTTTTATGTTTTCTGTTATCAATCGGGTTAGAAACCCCTCCAACAAATTATAGGTAGCAACTCGGGTTAATATATTAATCTTCATACAGGTTTTGCTGCTGAAAAAACCGTACCGTACGGTACGGTTTTTTCGGTTTACGGTACGGTTTTGTAAATTGGCTATATGTCCAGTTTTCATAAGGGTTCATCGGGGTTTTTTGTAGTGATTTTTTGAATTTTTTTCATCGTTTTTCGGTCCGGTTTTTTTGTTTGCGTTTTTCGTGTTTTTCATTGTATATATTATCAGGACTTACGCAAATTTGGGTGTTCCTGTTTAGAATTTTGTTTGTTCAAGGATTTTATCCCGGATTTTTTGTCATTTTCAGGGATTTACCCCCCTTTATCCCCCCGCAAGCGAGGGGAATGCGTAAGTCCTGTATTATATACGGTTTTTGATGGTGTTTGTAGTTTTTTGGGTGTCTGTTTATTGGGATTTCCAATAAGTTTGATGTGTATTTGGATTTATTCAATTGTATATATGGTAGATTTTAAAATTATTTAATCAGTCAATATTACGAGGTTGGGAAACCTGCCTACCTTGGGAGTAAGTGTATAATTATTTCAATAATTTACCATAGTATCTTGACAACGCATTTGCAGCATGGTAAACTTATTTATCACTCAATCATTTTAGCAATACATCTATGCGATTAAATTCCAATCTCATACACCAGACAATTGAAACAGGTCTCTCATTTCTATATCCTGCCCAATGTAGAGTTTGTGAGAGTGTACTTGGACTTGAAGCAGTCCCTTATGTATGTGATAATTGCTGGCGTAAAATTGACGTTATCCAACCGCCTTGGTGTGAAATCTGTGGTTCACCTAATTCAGATGATCTATGTGAGGATTGTGCTGCAAACCCGCCTCAATATGGCAAGTTACGTACGATTGCAAATTATGATAACACACTACAAACCATCATCCATCTTTTTAAGTTTGAAAAACGAAAAACCCTTGCTGCTTCGCTTGCGAAATTGGTACTGAATCATTTCCCAATTGATATGCATATTGCAGAATACGACTACATTCTACCTATTCCGATACATAAAAAACGTTTACAGGAGCGTGGATTCAACCAAGCGATTCTTATTGCAAATCAAATTGGTAAAGTGTATGGTGTAAGAGTTTCAACTGATACACTCATCAAACAAAAGAATACTTCACCCCAGAGCAGTTTGAATAGACAAGAACGACAAACAAACATCATTGGTGCTTTTGAACTACAAGAGCATGCGGTTGTAACAGGTAAAAGAATACTTGTTTTGGATGATGTTTATACCACTGGCGCGACGGTCCGTGAAGCAGTTAAAGTATTGTGGGATGCGGATCCAGTTGAAGTAGATGTAATAACATTAGCAAGAACAATGTATCCAGAATGAAACCGAATTAACAGAAATTGCGTATAAATTAGTAGGTTAAATGTGTGATAATAAAGCGTTAACTACGTAATTTTTTCAGATAGATTATTGCGATAGGAGGAACACTTTGCATTTAAATAGCATCAAAATAAAGGGGTTTAAAAGTTTTGCCGAGGAGGTTGTACTTGAGTTAGAACCTGGTATTACGACTATCGTTGGTCCAAACGGTTGTGGAAAAAGTAACGTCTCTGACGCAATTCGTTGGGTACTTGGCGAAAAGAGTGCCCGTGCATTGCGATGTACGAATATGCGTGATCTTCTATTCAACGGTGGTGCGAAGTTTAATCCCTCTCAAAAAGCCAGCGTCACTTTATCTTTTGCCAACATATCTGAGGATATTTCTATTGGTGCACCTGAAGTTGAAGTAAGCAGGCAGTTGTCGCGTGATGGTGAAAGTATCTATCTCATTAATCAAACACCTTGCCGTCTTCGGGATATAACCGAACTATTTATGGATACAGGTATTGGTGTTGATGCCTATTCTGTGATGGAACAGAGCAAAATTGATTTAATCCTTAACGTTCGCCCAGAAGAACGTCGATTCCTGTTTGATGAAGTTGCAGGAATTACTAAATACAAACATAACAAGAAAATTGCAGAGCGAAAATTAGAAGCAACACAACAAAACTTGGTACGGATCAACGACATAATTCAGGAAGCACAACGTGATACAGAAACACTAAGCAAACAAGCTGAACAAGCCAAACATTATCAAGAAATCAAAGAAAAACTACAACAGTTAGAATTAGGTCTTGCCTGTCGTGAATATGAAAAAATTGCAACAGAATACCAAGAAAAACAATCAGAATTAGATTCGATAATTAATGAAGTAACAGATGCGAATCAGCTCATTCAAGAAGTTGAAGAACGTATAGAAAATGCAAACAATCGTAGAACTGAATTGGATGATGCCATCAAAAATTCTCAGGAAGAAATCCGCGAAATTGAAAACAAGAGTGAGAAAATCGAACGTGAGATAGTTGTATATAAAGAAAATCAGTTAAATATACAACAACAACGTCAACGGGCAGTCCAAACACTTGAGTCATTAAATTCACAAATAACACATATACAGACAAGGAAAAAAGAACGTATACAAGAAGAAAAGAAACTTGAAGCAACATGCAAGATTGAAGAAAGTCGCCTCACTGCTCGTAAGAAGACATTAGAACAATATGTAGCAAATATAAAGAAGTCTAAATCCGATCTACAAGAGGCAGAGTCGCTGCTGCAAGAAACAACTTCAACACTTTCTGCTCGTGAAAACAAACGTCTAACTATTGAACACACGTTAGCAAGTACGCAAAACGACCGTAACCGCTTACAAACGACCACAGATTCGTTAAACACAGAATTGAAAACTGCAAATGAAAAACGTGATGAAATTCAACGCGTTGATAACGAATTAAATGCCAAGATGTTTCAGCTTGATACAAGAAAAAAACAGGTAGAAGAGACGTATAATGAAACGCAGGACGAACTCCGTAAACTTGAGACTGAATTATCAGGTCTACAAAGCAACTTAGGTGTAAGTTCCTCTCGGTATAAGTCATTAGAGCAGTTACATTCTGCTTATGAAGGTTACTATTCGGGTGTGCGTGCTATTATGCGGGCAAAACAACACTTCCCTGAACAGTTTCACGGCATAAATGGTGTGGTCGCTGAGCTTATCAGTACAAAGTCAGAATATGAAATTGCTATAGAGGTTGCGCTTGGCAGTGCAATCCAAAATGTTGTCGCTGAAACTGCTGAAGACGCAAAGACTGCCATCAATTTTCTGAAGAAACATCGTGCGGGGATAGTGAAATTCCTACCCCTTGACACTATCAGACATAGAACATTTTATGATGATGCGTTATTAGATAAATATGGTGTTATTGGTGTTGCCGAAGACCTTGTGGAATTTGATAAGAAATATGATATTGTTGTACAACAATTATTGGGAAATACCCTTATCATTGAAGATTTTGACGCTGCAATTGCATTAAAACGCAAGTATAATCCGAAAGCGCGATTGGTAACATTGGATGGAGAACTTTTTGACACTACTGGAGCAATTACCGGTGGACATTCTGATCAAAAGAAAACAGGACTTCTCACGCGTGCTAATGAACTTGATATTCTCAAATCTAAGATAACTGAAATACAAATTAGTTTGAATGAGAAAGATGAAAAGCGTAAAACCTTCGCCGCTACAATCGCAAATACACAACAGGAGAAGCAGCAACTCACAACGCAGCTACAAAATTTACAGATAGAAAAAGCATCACTCAAAAAGGACCTTGAGTTGTCTGACCAAAACATCTCACAACTTGAAGAGAGACTTACGGCACTGGAAACCGAGCACAAAGATCTTCAAAAAACTTACGATATTTCACGAGAAGAACAGCAGAACCTTAATAGTGAAATTGAGGAATTAACAAAAAAACAAACAAATACAGAACGCAGGATCAATAGGATTTCTGAACAAATTGAGGGTGAAACACAGAAACATCAAGAGATCCTTGAGGCATGTCAGAGTATGGAAGTTTTCTTAGCAGGACAGCGGCAAAGGTTGGAAAGCATAGGTACTGAGCTTAAAGGTTTTGATGACGATGTACTTCGTATAGAACAGAATATTCGGGAACAACAAGCAATTATAGATTCGGACGAACAAACAAAACAAGATATTTCTGATCAAATTGCAGCTGCACAACGTGAGTTTTTGAGAATAGAAGGGGATCGTGCAGAAGCGGAGGCGGAATATGACGAGTTGTCTGGAGAAAAACAAACCAACCATGAAGAAATTGAATCTCTTCAGACAGAGATGCGAAGTACAAGAAGAAAATTTGAAAAACAGAACAGGAAGCATCACCAACTTGAAATGAAAACCACTCAACTTGAAATGCAGCTAAAATCAATTTCAAAACATATTCTTGACAAATATCAGGTTTCCATTGATGAAATACCGAAACCGATGATCAGACTTGAAGAAGCACTGACTGAAGCACAGACTTCTGGCCAAACCACTATTGAACCAAATGAAATTGACCTGCTAGACAACATAGAAAAATTGAAAGCGAAACTTTCGGCAATGGGAACGGTTAACCAAAAAGCCATACAAGCCTTTGAAGAACATCAGAAGCGAATAAACTTTCTTGAAACTCAACGTGAAGATATACAGCAATCTATTGAATCTGCCTATCAAGCTATAAAGAAAATCAATAAAACTTCACAAGATAAGTTTCTAAAAACCTTTGAGAAGGTAAAAGTCAATTTTCAAGATGTGTTCACAGAACTCTTTGGTGGTGGAGAAACAGAACTGAAATTGACTGATGAAGACAACGTGCTTGAGTCAGGTGTTGAAATCATCGCTCGTCCACCCGGCAAACGTCCACAAAGTATTACGCAACTTTCTGGTGGTGAACGGTCACTTGTAGCAATTGGATTGCTATTTGCTGTCTTTAAGATCAAACCGAGTCCTTTCTGTGTGCTTGATGAAGTAGATGCTGCGCTTGATGAAGCAAATGTGCTACGTTTTACGAATCTCATCCGGACCTATTCAGACAACACACAGTTTGTAATTATCACACATAACAATCGAACTATGGAAATTGCGGATGTGTTTTACGGCGTAACGATGGAACAAGCTGGCATGTCAAAAATTGTATCAACCAAGTTTCAACGTAGATAATAGGTGTAGTTTAAAGAATGGAGTAGTTTATGAATTTAGAACTAAAGAACAAGGTTGTTGTTGTAACAGGGGCAAGTAGAGGAATTGGTAAAGCCATTGCGTTCGGTTTTGCCAAAGAGGGTGCACGTCTTAGCATCTGTGGAAGAGATACTGAAAACCTTGAAAATGTAGCAAATGAACTCAAAACACACAACATAGAAGTACTCGCAATACCGACAGATGTGACAGATTTTGCTCAAGTTCAGTCCTTTATGACTGAGACATTAGACAAGTATGGAAGAATTGACGTTGCCGTTAACAATGTCGGTGGGAGTCGTTGGACTCCACTAAACGAAATTACGGATGAGGAATGGCACGAAATACTTGATCTCAATCTTGTTTCTGCGACCCGAATTAACAAGCATGCAATTCCAGTTATGCAGAAGCAAGGTGGTGGTGTTATACTGATGATAACCTCTATTTACGGTAGAGAAGGTGGTGGCCATATCACTTATAACGCAGCGAAAGCAGCAGAAATCAGTATGACAAAATCGTTAGCTAAGGAATTAGCACCTGACAATATCCGTGTGAATAGTATTGCCCCTGGTTCTATCCTTTTTCCTGGGGGTGGTTGGGATAGACGTATCAAAGCAGATCCCGATCAGATGAAAGCATTTGTTGAAAGTGAAATGCCACTTGGACGTTTTGGTAAACCTGAAGAAATTGCTAATGTTGTTGTGTTTCTTGCATCGGACTGCGCAAGTCTCGTTACTGGCGCGTGTATCAATGTTGATGGGTGTCAGTCCCGTTCTAACATTTAGACTATAGAATTGAGTACAGTTCAATTCTAATGCTCCCTCCCTAATAAAGAACACATAGATTATCTCAGAGTTGTAGTCCAACTTATGCCCTCAGTTAAAATCAATAATTACAAACATGTTTTTTTGGTTTTCCCAAGAGTCAGATTTATTACTCTGAGGGATCAATAATGCTTTTTAACTTGTTTTAATATTTATAATATGTTATTATATAGATAATTCAGTTCTTTAGACACATATAGTAGTTCACCGATTTTACAAATTCCATTACGTCACACATTGACATCTTCCCCGCAGATGTGAATAAAAGTTGACATATCGTTGCGGGTAAAATATGGAGAAGCATTCATACGAATAAAGAATGCTTATACAAAATGAGTATTACTACAGAATTATGGGTTCCTGAATATGATTCACCAGAATTGTGGCATAAAGAAGTATCTCGTCGCGGTTTTTTGAAATATGGGGTGAGTAGTTTTCTTGGTCTTGTCGCATTGCAACACTTTGGTTCTACCGGTACCGCAGAATTATCTGAAGTCATCCCACGCGCTAAGCACGTTATCGTTATGTTTATGAGCGGTGGTCCCAGTCAGTTAGATACCTTTGATCCCAAAGATCCTTCCCAAGACAATAGTGGTCCCTTTATGCCGATTTCCACGAGTGTTAAAGGCATTCAGGTTTCAGAACATCTTCCACAAGTTGCTGAACAAGCACATCACCTATCCATAATCCGTTCAATGGTAACGCGTGAAGGTAATCATGAACGCGCCCGTTATTTACTTCATACCGGTTATGCGCCAGGTGGAGCAGTCAGACATCCTACATTGGGGTCGTTAACTTCTTATTATCTTGATGACAACGAATCTAAACTACCCAGTTGCGTAAATATTAACTCTCCGACCTATTCAGGTGGATTTCTTGGAGCAGTTCATGATCCCTTCGTTGTCAACAATCCTATGAAACCGGTTGACGATATTTCATATCCCGCACAAATGGATACCTACCGTTTTCGTGAAAGACTCAAGATGTTGAACAACCTTGAAAAGGATTTCATTGCAAAACGGACGGGTCGTGGAACAGAAGCACATCAAGCAATCTACAAAAAAGCTGACGAACTCCTCAACTCACCTAAGCTAAAGGCTTTTGAACTCAATGAAGAACCGACTGCGGTGCGTGAGGCTTACGGAATGAACCGATTTGGACAAGGATGCTTGATGGCAAGACGACTTGTTGAATCCGGTGTTAAATTTGTTGAAATTACACTTGATGGTTGGGACACACACGAAAATAACTTTGAACGAACAAAAGAACTCCTTGAAATCGTTGATCCAGCGTATGCAATGCTTATCAAAGATTTGAGTGAACGCGATCTACTTGATGAAACTGTTGTTCTTTGGCTTGGAGAATTTGGAAGAACTCCAAAAATCAATATGAATGATGGACGTGACCATCATCCAAATGGATGGTCTGCAGTCATAGCTGGGGGTGGAACACGTGGTGGTCAAGTCATTGGAAGCACTACGGAAGATGGATTGAAAGTTGCTGATAACCCAATCGGTGTATCCGACCTATTTGCATCGCTATGTTTTGCTCTCGGTATTAACTACGAAGAGGAAAACATTTCTCGTTCTGGTCGTCCAATACGCGTTGTTGATGATGGCAAAGTCATTGAAGAATTGTTCGTTTAAACTCGCGTCAGTTAGGTGTCTGTCAACAGAAATTCAATAGATAGACACCTATAATTCGGTGCAAAAATGAGGGTGATTGCCGGGAAATATAAAGGCAGACGCTTATATACTCCTAAAAACACGTCTGTCAGACCGACTACTGACAGAGTCAAAGAGGCTGTTTTTAGTATAATCCGCGACAATGTATTTGATGCAACTTTTTTGGACTTATGCGCTGGAACGGGTAGCATCGGTATTGAAGCACTCAGTCGGGGTGCAAGACATGTGACTTTTTTAGAAAAAAAATTGAATTGCATCAGTCTAATTGAGAAAAACCTTCTGAACTGTGGTATTGAAAAAAGAACCCCACAAGTTGAGTTGATTCGTACAAACATTAAGATAGGCTTAATATCACTAGACAGGCGCAAGAAGATTTTTGATCTGATTTATTTTGATCCCCCTTATGATGCCGCACTTTACGCAAAATGTCTTCAACAGATTTCAGATGCATGTATATTGCAGACTAAAGGAATGCTTTTAGTTGAACATCATAGAAAAACAGTATTGCCTTTAGAAGTTGGTTCCCTTGTTAAATTTAGAAATAAACAGTATGGAAATACATGCATCACATTATATCATTATCCAGACGTATAATGCATAAACCAATTGTATTATACTATTTTTGGATATACGGATATGAAAATTTTATTGACAATTACTCTCAGCAGGATACCTAAGAGGAACTAAACAATAATACCAATTCTAATAAATATTGTCTCATTAAGGAATTCCACTGTTATTGCTGGTTGGGGTGTTTCTCTCAGGTCGCGACCGGGAGGTCGCTCCTACCACATCTCTACAGGTAATGAGACATTATCAATTAGAAATGGTATAATAATTGGATGGTCATAAGAGAGGATGATTTCAGTATACATTTTGCCTATTAAGTAAGGATGTTAGATGATAAATTTATAATGAATCTGACAATCTATAGAGATTAAGGCATAAAATTGATAATCCAAAATTCTGCTGATATTTTTGGTCTTGCTGATATTTTTGGTCTTTTAGAAGTCGGTATGTCACCCGAGAAATATAGGATACTTTGCTGTCAATTTTTGATTTGTAGTTCCTGAATGGGAGTTATCATTTTTATATAAATTGTTTGTTGTATAATTGACTAAAAATGACTATTCTTGCACAAACGATTATTTGAAAGGGATTTCTACAATAGTGCTGAACAGCAAATCTTAAGGGTGATGACCTGCAAGTGGAAATAGAAGGAAAACGTGCATGAACTTTGACAAGTTAGTCGTTTCGCGTCGTGGAGAATTTGTCGTTTTAAATCATCAAGAATACCAAATTGAGTATAATTTATCAAAGGGCACATGGAATTATAAAGATAAAACTGGTAAAACGATCATAAAAAACGGTTTCACACAGATCAATCTGTCGGATGGAACGGCAATAAAGACATTAGATGATGGATATCGGAAATTTCTTACCGAACCAATGAAAACTGATGCTTATGGAATTTCCCAAACTTTGAAGTTTTCTTATGAAACTATAGCAACCTATAAGCAGCGTCAATCCACTTCAAATAAGAACACCGATAAAGAAAATATACATCCCACCCAAGGTGCTTCAAGAGAAATCACAACTGAAAAAAGTAATGTCTCTGAAGATACTGGTATCCGTATTTACACATATCTAACCTGCTATGCAGATCACCCCTATATTTTGCTAAAAGTACGTGCTGAAAATACAAACACAAAACCGATCTTAATATCAAATATAACACTCATTGATATTTCAGGGCAATATGGTTCAATACAATTAGGGGGACATCCTTCTCAATACCATCTTTTATTAAAGATGCCACCAATTTCTCCCAGTGCAAGTGTACGACACAAAATCTATGATGGATTCGAATTAAACCAAGATAACACATTACAACCATGCCAAGAAGGTATTTTATACGATACCGATAGCAAAAGGTCATTTGTATTTGGATTCCTTACTGCCAAAAAGTGGTGGCCACGTATGCATATTGGCTACAAAATACCAAAACGAAAAACTCAGCAAGGTTTAACAAAATGGTCCCTATATAATGATTGTGAAAACATGGAATGTCAATCTGGCGAAGCATTTTCTTCAGAGATTGGATACCTCGATTTCTCAGATGAAGCACATACTTCCCTTGAACGCTATACCGAAAGGATTGCTGCAGAACACAAGGTACATACCCTACAATCCTCTCAACATATATCTACAATTAATGATACACCATTGAATGACGATACTGAGAAAACAGTAACTGGTTGGACTTTTTCAACTGAAAACATTCAAGAACAATTTAGTGCAAAATCTATCAAAGAGCAAACTGATTTTATTGCCAAAAGTCCAATCTTTAATCCGAATCTTTCAGGAGGAATTGAATATATACAGTTAGAAAACGGTTGGCAACAGGAAGCGGGATATTTGTCACTGAGTAAGGAAGACTTCCCTGATGGTATGTCAGCAGTAGTTGAACAGTTACACGCTGACGGTTTTAAAGCCGGTATCTGTATCGATCCTTTCTGTATTGATATGAATTCAGAACTAATTAAAAAGTTTCCAGATGCGTGTTTACGCTTCAAAAAATCTACACAGACGAATTCCAAAGAAATCAAACATAACCAGGCACAGGTAAATGAACCTATTGAAGTATATTTACCTGGAAGAGAAAAAGCACTGACTATATTGGACGCATCACACCCAGAAGCACAAAAACACATCCGAAAAGTCGTTACTAAGTTAGTCAACGAGTGGAGTTTTGACTTAATAAAAGCGGATTTTTCAAGTTATACTTGTGGATTGATGGCTGTTGCACCAAATGCAAAGTGGTATGAGAAAACACTTACATCTACTGAATTGTATCAGCACGCCATCTGTCTAATGACTGAAGTTATAGAGTCAACGAAAAAAGATGTTCTACTTGCTGGATACAATGTAATTGAATGTGCAAGTATTGGGAGCTTTCAGTTAAACTATCCCTTATTACGTCAAAAGAACGTAGATAACAATGACACATGGCATCAGCAGAATGGAACCAAACATAGATTAAGTCGGTATACAGGTTATCTTAACTCGCATAATACCCTTTGGCATCAAATCTATGGAGAGTTAACTGTAGATCAACCACGTCCCGTAAATGAAGCAATAGTTGAGATGACAGCTGCTGCATTGAGCGGAGCTGCTGTTCTGTGCGCGAATACACCGAATATGTTTTCTACTCAACGTGCAGAGTTAGTGGCAAAGTTATTCCCACTCTCTGGTATAGCAGCAACATCGGTTGATCATTTTGATGAACCCTGTCCTCAGATTTTGCATCTTCCAGTTATCACACAACGAGAATCTTGGGACCTAATTGGTATCTTTAACTGGAAGGACCAACAAAATGATGTACATCTAAATTTGGAAGCAGCAGGACTCAATTCAGATAAAGATTACCTTGTTCATGACTTTTGGATGCGACAATACTTAGGGGTTGT
This sequence comes from Candidatus Poribacteria bacterium, assembly GCA_012270795.1. Classification (GTDB taxonomy): domain Bacteria; phylum Poribacteria; class WGA-4E; order WGA-4E; family WGA-3G; genus MSPOR6. The sequence goes on along the minus strand of JAAXHO010000207.1, from coordinate 38,454 downwards.
TTCCAAGAATGTTACACTTCTAAATATTGCACCACGTTCTGCAAAATTGCTATGTTTCAGAAAAGAACAACCGACACCCCAACTGCTTTCAACAGATATACATTATATGCAAGGCAGTGTTGAGATCTTGTCTGCAGGATGGGATGAATACAGTCAAAGTTATCTCATTGTTTGCCAACCGCCACGGAGCACAAAGGGCACATTATTTATTCACGTACCAGAGGAATATATACCTATTGGTGTTTCTGCGTTTGGTAGCGATTATCAATATAGTTGGGACAAACCTATATACCAATTGACATTTAATGCAACCGACTCTTTAATCCAAGCAAGTATCCAGTTCATGAAAACAACTGGTAGTTCAAGTAAACCATGATAATACTCACATGAAATTCAACTGATGTTACAACAGGCAATTTATAGTAGATTATACAATTAATTCTACATTCTGAGTTGTAGGAGCGACCCAGGGAATGCTATTGAGCGAATGCGCGCATGGTATTCGCCATGATTCATACCGTTGATTTCTTGGTCGCGACCGTGCGTTCTCTTCTGTAGGAGCGACCCCCGATCGCGACCAAAGGTCGCTCCTACAGAAGAGATGTATAATTATTTCAATAATTCACCATAAAATAAATACTAATCCTTATATATTATAATGACAATAATCGATAAGAAAAAACAGGTTGCTATTAAGGCTGTTTTAAAAGCAGGAGAACTCTGCAAACAAGTACAAGCAGAGATGGTCTTGTCAGATACAATTCAGAAACACGACCGTAGTCCCGTCACCATTGCTGATTACGGTTCCCAAGCAGTGATCTGTAAAGCAATATCCAAAGTTTTTCCAAATGATACAATCGTTGCCGAAGAAGATGCTAATTCCCTTAAACAGAATACATCACTACTGAAAAGGGTTACCAACTATGTCAATAGTACCATAGGAGAAAATGTTACTGGGACCTGTATCTGTGATTGGATAGATAGAGGAATGGGTGTAGTCAACAATAGTTTCTGGACACTTGATCCAATTGATGGGACGAAAGGTTTTCGGCGACAGGATCAATATGCTATTGCATTGGCATGGATAGTTGATGGTAATGTTGAACTTGGTATATTAGGATGTCCAAATTTACCCCTCAGTTTAGACGACTCTGATTCAGAACGGGGTTGTCTATTTGTGGCTGTTAGAGGAAAAGGAACAGTAGTTTATACATTAGAAGGAAGAAATTTAGGTAAAATTCGAGTATCAGAAAATAATTATAGATTAGCAGAAAGTTTTGAGTCCACACACGGAGATAGTAGTACACACCATAAAATTGCCAAACAACTTGGATTTAATAAGTCGCCTATACAAATTGACAGTCAAGCAAAATATGGGATTGTCGCACGCGGTGAAGCTGCTTTATATATACGTCTGCCTAATCCAAAGTTTCCTGATTATCGCGAATGTATATGGGACCACGCCGCAGGACTAATCGTTGTTGAAGAAGCGGGTGGGAAAGTTACTGATGCAAATGGAAAACCCCTTAACCTTCTGAGCGGTAGACGTATGACTGAAAATAGAGGTGTCGTTGCAACAAATGGAACGTTACATGAACAGGTTTTATCTGTCATATCTTCAATGTAAAATTATATATATATATTCCAGAAAGAAATTGTTAAGAACAAAAAGGAGCAGTTATGAAAGCGGGGCAAATTGTTGCACCACATCATATTGAGATTGTTGATATAGATAAACCGAATTTGGAAGATTATCCAGACGGCACTGTGATTATAAAAACACTTCATAGTGCAATTTGCGGAAGTGATATGCCATCTTTTGTCCTAGAACAACCGACAGACAGTTATCCTCAACGACCTGGTTTGTCCATACACGAGGCTATTGGCGTTGTTACCGAAAGCAAGTCAAAAAGGTTCAAAACAGGGGATGAGGTGCTTGCACTCCCACGACAAATTGGTGGTTGCTCAGAATATTTCCTTTCCGATGAAAGCGTGACTGTACCTTTGGTTGAGTACCACAGAAAAGATTGTATCCTAATGGCGCAGCCACTTGGCACAGTCGTCTGGGCATGCCGAAAATTGGGAAATCTTCTCAATTTGGATGTGGTGATTTTAGGGCAAGGGCCGATGGGTTTGTTATTTAGTCACATGATCAGTAATCTTGGTGCAAAAACTGTCATTGCTACAGACATGGTAGATTTCCGACTTGAGATTTCTAAACAGATGAAGGCAACACACACGATCAACTGTGCAAACGAAGACTTAGTTACTACTGTCCGTGAGATTACCGATGGTAGAATGGCAGACCTTGTCATTGAAGTTGTTGGCCATCAGACAGAGACAATCAACACTTGTCTAAAACTGCTGAAACGTAGTGGTACACTCCTTGCATTTGGTGTTCCAGATGATGAAGTATACAATTTTGACTTTGCCGAGTTCTTCAGGAAAAACATCAACTTCATCGGTTCTGTCAGTCCAGATGTGCAGAACGATTTCCCATTAGCAATGGATATGATTGCACAAGAACGCATGGATGTCTCACCGATTATCACGCATCATCTGCCGTTCACAGCAGCACAAAAAGGTTATGAAATGGCACTACACAAGAAAGACGAAGCCATTAAAATTGTGTTCGACTATCCATAGAAAACTATTTATAGAAACATTAGGGTTATTTATGGTGAATTATTGAAATAATTATACACCTTTTCTGTAGGAGCGACCTCCGGTCGCGACCGTGCGTTCTCTTCTGTAGGAGCGACCCCCGATCGCGACCAAGAAATCAACGGTATGAATGCCTTTTGGCATTCCCTGGGTCGCTCCTACAACTCAGAATGTAGAATTAATTGTATAATCTACTATAGTATTATAAATTGCAAGCCAATGAGTTTCACTAATAGAGAGGTAATTCAACGGGACGACCTTCACGACTTGATTGATAAATTGCAAGGATAATTTCAACCGCTTTACGCCCTTCGCGCCCATCAACCAAATGGGATTCGTCGTGTTCAAGACCAATGATAAAGTTTTCCATCTGACGACGGTGATTGTCATTATTGATTGCGCGCGGATCCGATGCGCCGCCACCCGAATCTGTCTTTTGTGCAAACTTTTCACGAATATCTGCATCTTCAGGAAGTTCAGGATCAAACTGCCATATAACAATGTCCTCTTCCTCTAAAGTTGCAGTGCCTTTTGTACCACAGATTTCGGTTTTTTTGAACATGCCAGGATAGGCAGCGGTTGTACCTTCAATGACTCCTAATGCCCCATTTTCAAAACGAAGGGCAGCCACAGCAGCATCTTCTACTTCAATACGGTCATGTGCCAACGTATCGGTAAATGCTTGAACAGATTGAACAGGTCCCATATAATACTGCAACAGGTCAATGGCGTGTATAGATTGATTCATAAGTGCTCCACCGCCGTCAAGGTCCCATGTGCCGCGCCAACCGCCACTGTCGTAGTATTCTTGGGAACGATACCATTTGATGTATGCACTGCCTAAGGTTAACTTGCCGAAACGTCCGCTATCAATCGTGGTTTTGATAAGTTGCGCGCCTTCAGTGAAACGAGAATTAAATATTGCACATAATCGTACGCCTGCTTCATCGCAAGCTTGAATAATTTCATCACACCGTTGAAGCGTAATTTCCAACGGTTTTTCAACAATCACGTGTTTACCCGCGTTTGCTGCCGCAACAGCAGGTTCAAGGTGCGCGCCACTGGGTGTGCAAACACAAACAATATCAAGGTCGTCTCGTTGCAACATCTCATTGTAATCGGTATAACCTTGAACATTGTACTTATCCGTGAGTCGTTTTGCATTGTCAGGATTGCGGGAACTCACAGCAACTAACTGCCCGTGTTCTAAATCGGAAATCGCAGCGGAATGAAAATCTGAAATCATTCCACAGCCTATGATACCAAAACCGTAAGTTTTCATTTAATGTATTCCTTCTTAATGTTATAAAACCTATAATAATTCATTATCATAAAATAAGACGATAAAACTATGAATGCCAACGAAACACAAGATCATGAAAATCAATCTATAGATGAACTTGATTCAGATTCAATCGATAATCAAGAGTATGAAGCAATAGAACAGAGTGAAACTGAACCTATTGAAAATCAAGAACATGAACCCGAACAAAATTCTGAAGACGAACAAAGACCAATCAATAAAGCCTTCAGAGCCGGTTGTATGACGTTTTGTCTTGTTGTGACAGTCCTGTTTATATGGATCTGGCAGCATCAATCGCAGTTTAACGACAACTATCGGGATGCACTCTTCTTTATGAACAATGGTGAACCTGAAAAAGCAATTGAATCATACCAAAAAGCTATCAAAAACAAGAGGCGTACCATTTTTTTCAGATATGACCCATCTGCATTCAACAACCTTGGACACGCATACTTGCAAACTGGTCAATTCCAAAATGCTATTGACACCTTTAGAATTGCTATTGATATCGCACCTGAAATGCCGCAAGGTTATGTTAATTTAGCAACCGTTTATCTCAGAAAAAACGAACCTGACGATGCACGTGAAATATGCACACATGCACTTCAAACTTTTCCAGAGGAACCCCGATTATACTATAACCTTGCTTGTGCTTATGCCCTGTCAGATGACACCCGAAATGCTTTAAACTCGCTGAAAAAAGCTTATGAACTTGATCCAGAACTCATCAATCAGTTGATACAAAATGAAGATTCACTCAAGCATATTTTACCAGATTTCCGCTAATTTGCATTTTTCTTTAAGGAATTCATCTTCTCTTCAAGTTGAGAGAGTTCACTTAGAACCATAACAGTAGGATTCCAATCGGGTAAAAACCTTTCTGGCTCCGCGCAAGTATACGTTTCAATATAATCAGGTGTTGGTTCGGTTTTGTAACCTTTCCATTGTACACATGCCGAAAGCGGTTCGGATTTAATCGCAGTACCTGTCCCTACATGGTATGTCCCACACGTTCTATAACGTTTCGCTAACATCACTGCATTGACTACATCAGACACATGCACATAATCCCTTTGTATGTCCCAAAGTACCTCTAAGTTATGCACTGCCAGTCGGTGAGGTAGTGATTGGCAGTGCACAAGTTTGCATGTTTCTCCTTCCCCCCAGATATTGAAAGGTTGAAGTATACATAAATCCAAACTGGGTAATGCTTTTAGTAGAAGTTCCGCCATTTTTTTGGAATGTCCATATAACGTCTCAGGATTCCTTGCGGCTTGTGATGATATGAAAATCAAGTGTGTATTTTGTCGGACACAATTATGTGCAAGATAGTCCATTGCATACGCATTCCAGTCAAATATATCTGTTGATTTGTATTGATTATTACTTATTGCCCCTGCTGCAATGACGGTCTTGAATATATTGTTTTTAAATAGTGATTTTACAGTATCACACCAGATTGAATAGGTCGTTTCACGTTCCAGTGTTTTATGTTCTATGTTGTTTTTTGTTAAATATGTGGATATTGCATTGCCAAGAAATCCTTCGTGACCTGTTACAAGTATCATGGAACCTCCTATAACAAATTGGAATCTAATTCAAGTGTTGCCATCATGGAATTACAGCAACATATACCTGTGAATGACCTGACATATCTGAAGTATATACAACCAACTTCTCATCAGGACTAAAGGAAGGATGCGGATGAGTCCACTGCGGGCCATACACCGTATCAACTTTCATCTCCATCCAACTTAACGATTTTTCTCTTTCTCCTGCTTGTTGTGCAGCTGCCCAATCTTCAGCGACTGCATACCGATCTTTCTCCCATTGACTACCACTACACGAACTCTGTGGATAACAAATTGGCACATGTTCTCCTGTTTCCACATCTACCAATCGCAAACCGATGTCAGGATGCACAGTATCACAGAGTACCTTTGTCCCTGCGCGATTACTTGCAATGTGCCACGCATTAAAATCGGAGATCGTCTGCATCTCAAGTGTCTCCAAAGATATGCGCCGCAAGGAGTATGGCCAATGCGTCACAATCAATTCGTCCTGTGAACCCAGGAAAGTTTCATGCACAAGAAACTCATCATTGTTATGTTGATAAAGCAGTCGGTTTTCGGTACCATCGCGTTTGATCGTCCACATGCGAGGGGCAGGATCCCCAGAATAAGCTATCAGGTCGGCATGTTTAGGGTGGAATTGCGGATGGATAATCGTCTGGTCGGGTGAGGTATAGATAATCTCACCACCGCTCCCATCAGTTGCTGTGACAGTAATGTGTGATTTACCATCGCGTTTCATAGCGGTCACAATAAACTGTTCATCAGCACTAACGCTACATTCGCCGAGACTCCCGCCAGGAAATTCTGCAAGAACGCGTTCAGCAAAGGTATCAAAATACACTAATTTGATGGCGGCACCCTCAGTGTAGTAAAGTTTAGTTCCATCTCTTGAAATAACACCAGAATACCCGTGAATTTCTTCTCCATCGGTCAGTTGTATAATGTTTCCATCAGGAAATCCAACCATGAAGAAATTTGCTTTTCCAGAACGATATGAGGTAAAGATTAAATTTTCTTGATCGGGTGTAAAGGATGGCGTGAGAAAATAGAGGTTATGGTTAATCGTATTATCGTTTGTGAGTTGATATATTTGCGTGCCTGTCCGACTATCCTCAAACTCTCGTAACTCTGATGGGTGTATAGAACCTTTTGTGTATTTTGACATAGATTTTCCCTAACTTATGAATATAATTATTATCGCTTATGTCCTAATAGTAGCAAAATAATGTTGTTTTGACAAGTAGAATAATTATAGATTTAGTGTGATGTTGGGTTGCATTTTTTCATTAATTGTTTCATGTTGATTTGCGGATTTTGGTTTCAGAATCGCGGAGTACACGAATTTCACGGAATACACGGAAAAGATACCCACAATCAAAGGCATTCAATCGTCACGATGTCCCTTTGTTGGAAAACATTACAACAATAAAATATCAATAGATTATACATGATATCTATTGTTCTCAAAACAGAAAACACAACACAAAAAACGACAAAAAAGCCATTTAGTTGTTTTTTTTGAAATTTCGTAAATTCAAAAAACCTTCATAAACCCATACTACGACAAGATCGAGAAGACTTGTGAAAAATTTACAAAAAACACGAAAAAAAACAACTAAAAAATTAATCACTGGGACAGCATTCACAACCAGAAGCATTCAAATGTCAATTAATCACAACCCTGACAATATGATGCATCTGTATGCAGGGAAAATCGGGGGTGAAAACTCCTACTACAAGAGTACGTTATTGACAATTGAATTCCTCTGACTTTTTTGCAGGGTTATTTAGTTTTATAAATTGCAAGTTAATGCGTTTAACTAATAGTTAGCTATGATTGCATCAGTGCAAAGTAGTAGGCACACGCCGTGGGTTCTCCGTAATCCACTCTAAGAACGGCACGCGGAGCGTGCCTACTACCATGTGTCGGATTATTGATGATTATCTAACCTACAATACATTAACTTATGTAATAAAATGGTTCAGAAAAACCTAAAACTAAATAACCCCAACTTTTTTGTTTTTTTCTTGCATTTAATAATCAAAAATGCTATAATTTTATAAGAATTTGTAAATTTGACCTAAAAATAAACGTATTATAATCGTAACAAAGGATAATTTAATGGTAAAGTTGGCAATATCGGTATCATTTTGCTGAATTCAGTTGCCCTTTACTGTTTGGTTAATGTCAAATTCTGTAATTTACATAACAAGATCTATTTCGGTATAGCTAGCAAATCGAAATAGAATTAAGACTTATATAACACAATTATGATATTTTGGTAAGCGCGCTTTTTGCCAAGATACCATAAGAATGTGGTAGAACGAAAAGGAGAATTCATAGCTATGAAAAGAACAGCAATTTTATTAATAATAATTGCTTCTATTGCCGTTGCACCTTCAGTTTTTGCACAAGAGTGGCAACCTGCTGGTGATACATGGATTGAAAAATGGTGGGGTCTTGATTTAGTTCGAAACACTGGGGCACATACTGATGCCGCTGCACGCGACTTTCTTGATGAAGGCACGGGTGGTGAAATTAATAATGCTAAGGTCTCCACTCGCTGGGGCGCAGGTCTAACCGGGCAACTCACGGTAAACCTTTCTGACAATGGCGGTGCCCTTGGATGGTCAGTGATTACACTTGATACGGGCAGCGATCGTAATATCTCAACGAGCCACGGTTTTACTGATGAGAGTAATGTTGCATGGCACGGGATTATTCTCGTCCTATCTCCAGATGACAGGACGACTACAATTTATCCCACCCACGATGACAATGCTCAAATCTGGCTAAACGGAGTACAAGTCTATAATAACCCATCATGGACAAGCGGAGTACACAATGCACCTTCACCCACAGAAATTGAACTTATCAAGGGCGAAAACTTCTTACACTACAAGGTCAGTGAAGGTGGTGGCGGAGATTATGTTAACCTGCGCTTTGATGAGGCAGATACCGATCTCAAGATCGCTCCAACAGTTGATGGACGTTTTCTTGATGTGCTTACGCCAGTTGAACCGAAAGGTAAACTGACAACTATGTGGGCAGACATCAAACGTAAGTAATTCGCAAGAAGTGAAAACTAAGGCAAAAACCGTTTCCTCTATGGAAACGGTTTTTGCCTTTAAATATTAAGACATACCAACACAGCAAGACATACCAACACAGCAAGACATACCAACACAGCACATTATGGTAATGAAAAAAGAAAACCACATTATTTTCTAAATTTAACACGTTTTGTTTGGCAATAACAGACAAATGAATTGTATAATTAAAAAAAGATTGATTTCATTCTTCTTCATTTCAAATTATACCCATAAAAAAGACACATGAAAGGATTGTCATTAATGAAAAATTTTTATTGCCTACTAATGGTTTTTCTAATACCCATAACTGCATATTCTCAAATGGGTGAAATTGAAGGTACAGTTCTTATCAGAAACACTAATGAACCATTAGTAGGTGCCGAAATTCACATCATTGATATTGACATACGCATAAAGACCGATGACAACGGAATGTTCGTCATAAAAGAGATTCCACCTGGAAGGTATAACACAACTATTTCGTTACCCAACTCAGAAATAATAGAAAAGACTATCTTGATAGTAACAGCAGACGAAATACTAAAACCTAAAATTCTCGTGAGTACTGTTGATTTTGAACTTGAGAGTATAGAAGTAACCACAAAACGTGAACCCAAAACGATAGTAAAAAAGACTATTCAATCAAAAGAAATAACAAGGTTACCAGGCACAGCAGGGGATGCTCTTCGTGCACTTCCAGTGATACCAGGAATTGGTGTTGCTAATGATTTTAGCGGTGCTCTTTATATACGTGGTGGTTCTGATGAAGACAATTTATACTATTTTGACCGTGTCCCTGTTGGCTATCCCTACCACTTTGGGGGACTTGTATCTTCAATCAGTTCTGAAATCATAGACCGTATTGATGTTTATGCTGGCGGATACGGTGCAGAATTTGGTGTGGATTCTCAAGCCGTAATAGACATTTATTCACAAAACAGCAGCCCAGACAATCTGCGTGGGAAATTCAACCTTAATTTGCTATATTCCGAAGGTCTACTTCAAGGTAAATTTGGCGAAAAAGGGTATTGGTATGCTGCAGGACGAAGAAGTTATATTGATCTATTCATTGATTCTCTCTCGTTTGATACTGGAGCCATCACCGCTTTTCCACGTTTTTGGGATTATCAATTAAAGGCTGGTTATGACTTCAACGAGAAACATCAACTCTTTTTTAATTTATTTGCATCAGGAGATAAATTTGCTGTGCAATTAGATGGTGAAAACGTTGACGAAGATTTCAGAGGAAGCACGAGCTTTGAAAGCGGTTTTGAGGGTGGCGGCATACATCTACGTTCTATTTTGACAGAACGACTTACATCTTATTTATCCCTTACACGTTCAAATTTTCTATTTGATGTCAACTTCGGGCCTTTAATTTCACTGAATATTGACGCGCCTACCTACACACTACGCGAAGACCTTACATACCAAATCAATGAAAAACACCGTTTGGAAACTGGTCTGATTCTCGGTCTGGAACCGGGCGAGGTAAGTGGTAGCTTTACACGAATCCCAGATGAGGGAGAAGTAGATTTTGATATCCGTTTTGAAGAAAAATATGAAATTGATGAAACTGTGCGTGGACAACGGATTGAAGCATATTTACAAGATAGGTATAAACTGCTACCCTATTTATCTGCTGTAATTGGACTTCGCGTTGACTATTTTAACGAAATTGATGAACTTTCCATACAACCCCGAGGCAGTGTCCGTTTAGAACTCCCGAACAGTTCAGAATTACAATTTGCTTACGGCATTTACAATCAATCACCTATACCTGGTCAACTTTCTCCGAGTGTTGGAAATCCAGAGTTGAAATCCAGTCAAGCGAGTCATTACATACTCGAACTGAAACGGCAGGTCTCACCTGACACAGAGATAAAAATGGCAGCGTATTACAAAGATTTGGTGAACTTAGTGACATCTGACGAAACTTATGTCTACCTCAATCAGGGTGAAGGTTACGCCCAAGGCACTGAAATATTTCTAAGACATCGCAGCGGCGAAAAATTCTTGAGTTGGATTTCTTACGCATATACACTTTCAAAACGACGAGATCGTATAGATGAACCCTATCGATTCTATTCGTTTGACCAAACACACGTCGCAACCTTTGCCGCAAGTTTTAAACCTACATCTACATGGGAAATTGGTGCGAAATGGCAGTATCGCACAGGGAACCCCTATACGCCTGTCGTCGATGCCGACCCTCTACCAGACCCAAGATATATTGAAGAAATTGGAGGCTTAGAAAACTTACAATACCAGAGTCCATCCGAGATACTTGCTAACATCATCTACATTCCAGTCTATGGTGATACAAACTCTGGAAGACTACCTCCCTACCACAGATTGGATATCCGCCTGAGCAAGACCTTCCGCTTTAGCAGTTGGGAATTAGGTCTCTTTTTGGAACTCCTTAATGTGTATAACCGAAAAAACCTTCTTGATTATCAATATAATGAAGACTATTCAGAGAAAACCTCAATTAACCAACTTCCTTTTATTCCATATTTGGGAATTACTGCAGAATTTTAAATGGGATTTCCATATAAAAAAACGCTTCAGTCCAGAGACATTCAATCGTCACAAAGCATCATTGTTGGAGGGGTTTCTAACCCCGATTGCTGCTGCTGTGTATCTCCAATCGGGGTTAGAAACCCCTCCAACAACAACGAAACCCGACAATTAAATGCCTTTGCTCTACAGTCAGTAACCATTTTATTTATTCTTCCATTTTTCTTATTCTCTGCCTTTGGACAGAATAATGACCCTAATGTTGACGAACAAAACAGTAATGTTGTCACATTACCACCCGTTGTAGTAAAGGTTGAACGAATTGAAAAGAAACCGAAACATATTTTTGGAAATCAATTAATAACAAGTTCCGTTGGGAGTGGTGGTGACCCTATACGAGTGTTAAACCTGTTACCCAGTGTAGGTGTATTAAATGATTTCGTTGGGATTCTATCCATACGTGGTGGTGGACCAGAAGACAATCTCTATTATTTTGATAGGCTACCATTAGGATATCCGTACCATCTTCTTGGAATAGTCTCAACTGTAAACGCAGAGGTCATACAGAATATAGATGTATATCCTGGTGGTTATGGTGCAGAATACGGCTCAGATTCCCAAGCTGTGATTGACATAGTTTCCAGGAGAATCACAGACTCCTATTTCGGTGGAAAACTAAACCTAAATCTTGTGTATTCTCAAGCATTTCTTGAAGGTAATATAGGACAACGCGGATACTGGTACGTTTTCGGTCGCCAGAGTTATATGAGACCCCTTTTTGAACTATTACCCAGATTGCTTGATATTGAGGATGACTTGGTTACCCAAGTACCAAGTTTCTGGAGTTATCAGGGAAAATTCCTTTATCAGTTGACAAAAAATCATAGAATTGTTTTCAACACTATTGCTGCAGATGATTCCGCCGAATTTAGATTCACTGCTAACGAAGTATCAGAAAGCGACCTGCAAGGTCCATTGCAATCGGAGAATCCTTTTGATTCACAAGGTATCCATCTCTACTCTGAAAAAGAGGAAACATTTAAGTCCATAGTTTCGTTGACTCGTTCATTTTCTGGAACTCAACTTGATTTTGGTGAAGGCTATTTTTATAAAAACACAGATACAATCACATCTCTTCGGGGTGACCTTCAATACTGGGCAAAATTTCCTAAGGCGTTGGTAGAATCGGGTTTTGATCTCTCGAGTACTCCCTCAAGCATCATAAGTGTCGGTGCACGACCACTTGATGAAGGTGATTGGGACTATGACTTTCGGATAACAAAGGATGGAAAAAAAGTACTGACCGAAACTAGAAAAAACTTGCATCGTTTGGAAGGTTATGCTCAAGTAACACATGATCTTTATGCATCACCCTATGTTGACCTTTATGCCACAATAGGTTTGCGTTCAAGTTACTTTAGTTTGATTGATAGGATTTCGCTGCAACCCCGTGGTCTAATAGGTGTAACACTCGGTCCAAGTGAAACAGTTGGGTATCGTCTATCCCCTTTTCCCTTAGACCTACGATTCATGTATGGCAAGTATGTGCAGCATCCTCAGCTGTACCAAGTGGAGCTCGGTAATGACAACCCTGATATTGCCCCAAGTTCAGCCAGGCACTACGTAGTCGCTATAGAAAAAAGACTCACCACTGAGACTAAAGTTGAAGTCGCTGGTTTCTATAAAAGGCTAAATGATATGATAATGTATAATTTATCCGAAAAACGATATGAGAATGAGAGAATTGGTTCAGTGAGAGGGATAGAAGCATCATTAGAGCATAAAATTGGAGATGTTTTTCGTGGTTGGTTCGCATATTCCTATACCGTTTCAAAACGGCAAGATTCCAGTAAGGAAAAGGAACGAGAATTTATGTATAGCACGCCACATGTCTTGACAGTAAACCTAAATTATATATTTAGGACATTGGAAATTGGTGCAAACTGGCAATACAAAAGTGGTACATTGTACGCACCTTTAGAAGATAGGTATAGATATACGAATCCACATACTGATAGACAAACATGGATACCGATTTACGGAGAACCTTTACGAACAGCATCGTATCACCGTTTAGATTTTCGACTTCACTGGTCGTTCCTTCCGTTTGAAAGATTGAAAGGGGGGTTAACATTTGAGCTTTGGAACGCATATAATCGTACTAATCCGCTTCAAGTACGATACAACTCAGATTTTACAAAAGAGGTGCCGGTTTATCAACTACCTATAGTGCCATTTCTTGCGATAACATTAGAGTACTGATTTTATATTCCATTGAATTTTGTGTAACCGCAATATCCTCCTATTGTGTTTTTATTATAACATACATTTCCCGAAAAAAGGAGGTGTCCGTGTTTGGAAAGTTATCTATTTTTTCTGTTCCAATCTCAGAAAACTGGAATTTTCTTGATTTCCCCTATCCTAATGTGTTTATTTGTATTCAATGTGAATGCCGAAACCGCTACCAATCAGATCATAGCATTCCGTACCAATGAGAGTATTGTAATTGATGGTCTCCTTACAGAATCGGACTGGAAGAAAGCAGAGGTCATTGACAAATTCGTACAAATTGAACCGCACGAGGGAGAATGCATGTCAGAACCAATGGAGTTGCGGATTCTATATGATAACGATTATATCTATTTCGGATTTATCTGCTATGATTCTGATATTTCCAAACTTGTTGCGAACGAAATGCGGCGCGATGCATGGAATATCCATGAAAATGACAATGTATTTGTTTTGTTAGATACTTATAATGATAAACGTAGTGGATTTTTCTTTAGAATTAACGCATTGGGGGCAATACAGGATAGAGCCGTAACAGACAGTGGAGATACATTTAATGATGATTGGGATATTGTGATCACGGGTAAATCCAAAATCAATGAGGAATCTTGGTCTGCAGAATTAAAGGTTCCTTTTCGTCAACTTCGGTTCAAACTAAGTGATCCAATGATATGGGGGATCAATGCGGGGCGTGAAATAGCACGTAAACAGGAAGAAGCTGTTTGGATACCTGTTCCTGCATCTTATGGCGGCAGAGCAAAGTACCGGACAACCAACCTTGGGATGTTAGTGGGTTTAGAGGGAATTAAACCGTCAAGACACTTAGAGCTTCTTCCCTATATACTCCCTGGCATAACGTACACGAATGAGGACGATACAACCTTAACCTCTAACCGTCAATTCAAACTTGGCATTGATGTAAAATACGGTATCGCATCGAATTTGACTGCTGATTTTACGTTCAATACCGATTTTGCACAAGTTGAAGCTGATGAGGAACAGGTGAACTTAACGAGATTTAGTCTGTTTTTTCCTGAAAAACGCCCTTTCTTTTTAGAAGGTGCTGGACATTTCAATTTTGGTGTTCAACGAAGAGGTTTTGGTGAGGCACCCCCAGCGATATTGTTTTATAGTCGTCAAATCGGCTTTGCAGAGGGAAACCCAATCCCAATTCTATCCGGTGGAAAAATAAGTGGCAAAGTAGGTTCTTATGGAATCGGTTTTCTGAATGTCCTTACGGATGAATTCTCTGGATATACCGATGAAGATGAACCCATTAAAATTCCACTGACTAATTTTTCTGTGCTGCGAATTACAAAGGATGTCATTGAAGGTTCGCGTATTGGCATGATACTTGTGAATAAAGACCAAAGATCAAATTACAATCGGGCAGGTGGATTTGATTTTCAGTACCGTCCCAACGACTTTCTTGATGTAAGGGGTATGTGGTCACAAACTTTTTCACCTGATATGTCTAGCATGAATAATGCCTGGCATTTGAGTTCACGTTTTAGAACTGATAACTTTCGCATAAACGGTTCCTACACGGATATTGATGCGGATTTTGATCCAGCTGTTGGGTATGTGCAGCAACCAGATATAAGGCATTTTTCAGGTGAAATCCGTTGGGTCCCGCGTCCAAATAAATACGGAATTAGAGAAATATGGTCTGGACCAAGAGGCGAATATATACTGAATGCGAACAATCAACTTGAGAAATGGTCTATATCCTATAGACATTGGACATCATTCACTTCTGCAGACAATATTTCCTTTTATGGAAGCAGAACGTTTGAACGACTTTTTGAAGACTTTGAATTGCGGGATGATGTGATTATTCCAATTGGTGACTACGATACAAATATGTTTGGCGCGGAATTGTCGCTGAATGAAAGTCGTATATTACATGGTTGGGCAGGTGTAGACTTTGGTGAATTTTATAGTGGAGATATACGTTCTTTCTTCTTAGGTTTCGGTTTGAAACCCAATGGGCAGCTTAGTTTAAACACAAATTATCGGTTTAACCGTATTATTCTTCCTTCAACGACATTTGATGCAAATCTATTTACTGGTAGATTAAACTACTCATTCACGACTGACCTTTATGCCAAACTATTTGCACAATGGAATGCAGAAGAAAGCACTGTATCCATAAATTTTCTCATCAACTATATTTATCGTCCTGGAAGTGATTTTTACTTTGTTTTCAATCAAACATACAATACAGATAAGACAACACCAACTGTGTTGAAGAATTCAACAGTGGTCGGTAAAATGACATTTTGGTGGAATCCGTAACATCTACAAAACCTAACACACCCAAATTAAAAATAAGTTGACATATACAAAATAACCTGTTAAAATTAAAGTTGACATATATATTGAAACATGCTATAATTATAATGGTTTCGGTAGGTTATACAGAAAAAAGTTACATTTTGCTTCATTGAAATTTGTAGTTTTCTACAAATTTACAGTTCTTTTTATTTACGAACTATCTCATATATATACTCCCTGTCAGCGTGTTTTAAGCACGCTATAGACATCGCGAGATAATACCAAGGAGGAAAGAGATGAGCCGAAGTTCCGATATCGTATACCAGATGCAACATCGTCGTGCTGAACGAAAAAAACCGAAAGTCAATGCAAAATTAAAGCGAACTAACATAGACGACAGTCAGAAAGGTGGAATCGCTGCAGCAAATGAGAACAAACCCCCACCCATAACCATGCAGAAAACTGCTGGAAGGAATTCCTCTGCTTTATTTTTTTCTGTAGGATTCCATGCAGTGCTTGCACTTATTTTTGGGATTCTTGTTATTAAGGATAGGATTTCATTGGATGAGGAAGATTTGGCTGTTGCTTTTGTCCCCCCCGACATACAACTTACAGAACGGGGAACCGTCAACAGGCGTGAGCGTCCGACGTTTGAAGCAAATGATCAAGTTATTGAGACACGAATTAAACAGCCTTTAGTAAACAGTACGAATTTACCACCAGCGAGAAACGGTTTTGTTCTGCCAACAGATACAAGTACAGATATCGAACCAGTAGGACCTGCTTTAGGTGCAGGACCAAGGATAGGTGAAATCAATAGGGGTTCCGTTGGTCCTATACAACCTGTCAGCCCAAACACAGTAAACCCAACAATTCTAAGACCGACTCAAAAAGAAGGTGGCCCGATTGCGGATCTTGCCACGGACCTTGAGGTTGCAGAAAATTCAACTTTGGAAGTTCCCGAGATTGATCTCTCACAACCCGGTTCTTCAAATCCAAAAGCAAAATATGTGCCGAAACCTTCATATCCCAAGAATGCCAGACGCGCACAGAAGGAAGGGACAGTGAAATTGCGTGCAACGATTGGTACTGATGGAGTCCCAAAAAATATTGTGAAATTAACAAATATTGGATACGGTTTTGAGGAAGCGGCAATAGCAGCGTGGAAAAAAAGTAAGTATATTCCCGCAAAGAAAAACGGTAAAGATATAGAGGTAACGGTAACAATCAAGTTTGAATTTAAACTTGATGATTACTAATACTCCAATGTATATCTTTTCTATCTATTTATGGTAGATTTTGGAAATAATTACACACCTCTTCTGTGTGTAATTATTTCCATATTTCACAGTAGAAGGGGTAATTTAAGCCTACCATATTTTGTTAACGAATTTTCAGCAGTCCTTTTGCAGCAAAACTGCGCACTAAGTTGACTACTGATTGTTGTGCGGTCTTGCCTAATTGCCTTTGTTCAATAGGAAGTTTTTCACATTCTGCTTCAACCATTTCAGCTTTTTCGGTTGGCATACATTGATAAAACCTATCCTGAATTGCAGTTGGTGCGTTGTGCAGTGCAAGTGCTATGGTATTTACCTCTAAGACTTGCATCAGCGTTAGAATTACTTCCTCGGGTACTTCAGCAAGGTCTTCAAAAGCAAACAGACCATCGGCAACCGTTGTAGCTAAATCCGGATGCCTTTTTTCCAACCCCTCCATTAGTTTATTCTGCCGTTCAGTATCAATTCTTGTAAGGAATTTCGCAAGATTTTTGGGGCCATTTCCAAAGAATAATGTACTTGTCAACATATCGTCCATTTTAGCGATAACATCTTCCCAAATCTGTTGTGCTTGTGACGTGTCAACCATCTCTGTTTCTGCCAAATGTTCAGCAATTAGTATCTGCCGCTGGTAGGAAAACTTTGCGAAAATTTCCTGCGCATATCCTGTAAGTGACTCTTCTGTGTGTTCTTTTTCAATTTCGTCCTCATCCCGTTCCAGTGTTCTTCGTATTTCATCTGAACTATCTGCTTTTCTTTTAGAATCTGCAACATCAAGCAACAGTAAGAAGACAGCAATATCTGCCTCATCTACATCATCAAACGTCTTCATTATTACAGGCAAAGGTGTTTTTTCAAATAACTCCATCAAATGTTGAACTGAGGTGTCATTTAGGAATGATTCGGACACAATTTTACTCCTTTTTCACCGCTTTCTATTTCACCCATAACGAAAGCATTTTCATCTAATGAGTTTAGAGAATCTATGACATCAGTTACGTTCTCAGACTTTAGGACCAATACAATTCCAATCCCCATATTAAAGACTCGGTACATCTCTGCCTCTTCGACGTTACCTTCCCTTTGCAGCAGTTTGAAAATAGGTGGAACATCCCAACTCTGTGTATTAATTCTTGCCCAACAACCGTCTGGTAGGATTCGGACTATATTCCCGGGCAGCCCACCCCCAGTTATGTGTGCTATTCCCTTTATTTCATAACGCTCGCGAAGGTATAAGATAGATTTCACATAACTTTTGTGGTATCTGAGTAGTTCGTTTCCAATGGTTGTAGATAGTTCAGGTATATAAGTATCTATGTCGTAACTACATTGGTTAAATAGAATTTTTCGTGCAAGAGAATATCCATTTGTGTGCAATCCAGTAGATGATAAACCAACTAACACATCACCGGGCTTAATGTTATGACCTGTAATTAGTGCATCTTTTTCTACAACACCTATGATAGTTCCGACCAAATCGTATTCATCCTGTTTGTATAAACCGGGAAGTTCTGCAGTTTCCCCACCAATCAGGGCACATCCAATCTCCTTACAACCTTTTGTCAATCCTACCATAATTTGTTCAACAACAGCCGGGTCCATTTTCCCTATTCCGATATAATCCAAAAAGAAAAGTGGTTCTGCTCCTTCCACTACAATGTCATTTCCACAATGTGTTACAATATCGTATCCGACTGTATCGTGTTTATTTGCTTTAAATGCAACCATTAATTTTGTGCCGACACTATCAGTGCTTGACACAAGGACAGGTTTCTCATAATTGCCCAGAGCGAACAATCCACCAAAACTGCCTAAATCACTAACAACTTCAGGGCGGTAAGTTGTTTTCACAAGGTCTTTTATACGGGACATCGCCTTGCCTTCTTCTTCGAATGAGACACCTGCATCCGCATAAGTCAACGGTTTCTTGTCTACCATCATCTAATATTCCTAATTTACCGGTTTTTTAGTATCGGAGAACTGTGGATTTGGTTGTTTCGTTTCGGCGTTTTCTTGTCGCGTTCTGCTACGGAGTATGAGACCTTTCAGCAAACTAACAACCAGACACAGAAGTGTAATTACGATTGCACCAATCATTCCATAATACTGTGTATCACTCTTTAGCATCTCAGGTTGAATAGTTTGAATAACAATCGGCAGTAACCAACCCAATCCCATGCCGATGATTGAATACATGAGAACGAGTTTCAACGTAGAGACCCCTTGTTTTGTTCCGAGTGGATTTCGTAGCATTTTTCCAAATCCAGGTCCTGAAATCTTTTCTTTTCTTAGTCTCTTTTGTTCTCTCATCTCTCTGTTTTTCCACTCTTGTTGTTTATCGGGAGGCTGGGTTGGTGGTATAAATATCATTGGTTATTCTTCATTGATATTAGGAACAGTTCAATTTCCTGCATGAGTATATTTCTTCTTTACTGATGTCGATTTGTAGCATAAATCTCTTTCCACTTAAAGGAATTTATTAGGAAATTAATGGCAATTGTCGTGGTATACTTTCATTCAAAGAAATACGATAATCACCATCAAAACAGGCAGTGCAGAAATTGTTAGGTTTTTCTACTGCATTCAGCATCCCCTCTATACTGACATAACCTAAACTATCAGCACGAATATATTTGCGAATTTCTTCAGTTGAATGTTTACTTGCGATGAGTTCTGCTTGTGTAGGAGTGTCAACCCCGTAGAAACATGGATATTTATTTGGAGGCGATGCGATTCGAACGTGGACTGCAGTTGCACCGCCTTGCCGGACAATTTTTACAAGTGATCGACTATTTGTACCACGCATGATTGAATCGTCAACCACCACAACCCGTTTCCCTTGAAGCACTTCATTGATTGGGTTTAATTTTACCTTCACCATGAGTTCTCTTATATTCTGTGTAGGATTCATAAAGGAACGACCCACGAATGCATTTCTGGACAAACCAAGATCGAATGGGATACCAGATTCTTCAGCGTAACCGAGTGCAGCGATGGTAGCGGAATCGGGAACAGGTATGACAACATCTGCTTTTACTGGATGTTCACGTGCCAGTTGCCTACCGAACTCCCGACGCGTACTGTTGACACCATGACCGAACATCATTCCATCTGGACGTGCAAGGTATATGAATTCAAAAATACATTGGGATAATTTTGGTTGTTTTGGAGAGAAACGGAAGGATTCTAAACCGAGTTGTTTTGAACGAAAAGTAACCAACTCACCTGGTTCCACTTCCCGTATGGGTTCAGCTTCAATTACATCAAGTGCACATGTTTCAGAAGATAAGACAAACGCATCCCCCAGTTTACCTATCCATAAAGGACGAAATCCGTGTGGATCCCTCGCTCCCATGAGTGTTGTCTTGTCCATGCAAACGAAGGAGTAAGCACCTTCAACGGCTCTAAACGCATCAAATATTCTATCTTCTAAGCTGTCTTGTCGCGAATGTGCGATGAGATGGAAAACGACTTCTGTATCTAAAGTTGTGCTAAATATAGAACCGAGATTCTCAAGATGGTTACGGATTTGGGGGGCATTTACCAAGTTACCGTTGTGTCCAAGTGCAAGGGGGCCCTGTTTATAGTTGCGGACTAACGGTTGGGCATTTTCAATGTTGCTTTCACCCGTAGTTGAATATCGATTGTGTCCAATTGCGATGTGTCCTGAAAGTTTCGCTAACACATCCGCATTAAATACAGCATCAACAAGTCCCATCCCATGATGCTTGGAAAATCCTTCGCCATCAGATGCGACAATTCCACTGCTTTCCTGACCACGATGCTGCAACGCGCGTAAACCTAAATATGTCAATTCAACTGCTCTTGGGTGCCCAAAAACACCGAACACGCCGCATTCATCCTTGGGCTTATCGTAGTGCATTCGTTAGTGTTTCCTTCGGTACAAGATTGAGTTAGTGAATTTAATCGTCATTGCACACTTAGCGAAATACTTTTATGGAAAAGAGTTGTAGAATTTTTGAATTAAGTTCGTATTAGATTAAGCTTCCTGTGTGTGAACTTCAGGATCTTCAACGCCTACTAACTTATATCCTATAATTGCTCCCAACGGAATTGCAAATACATACAGAATTACAAGCGGTATACCGAGTATCGTCCAAACCCGGACAGGCAAAGACAAGACAAATAAAATGTTCTCTAACAAAGGAAGGACTATGTTTAGAAGTGCATTTGGGGGTGTTTCTATATCCGCCCAAGGAATGTTAAGTAGTGCAACAAGTCCGACGATCGTAGGTGCTCCCAAAAATGCTCCTGAACAGACCGGTTTGAAAGGTATCTCATGCTTAAATTGTTGTCCTACAAACTGAATTCCTATTGTCACACCGACAATTAAAATCCCGTAAGAGCATGCTATTGAAAATAACAAAAACAGTCCAACCCAAAAACCGTGTAAAATTCTATCATTAATGAGCAGCTGCCATAGGAATTTGTTAAAAATTAGGAAATACACCAAACCGGCAGCCGTTGTGATGACCCCTCCGACTATGATCTGGGTTAGTGTCATCAGGACACCATTACCTCGCAACATTTCATCTCCTTAATGTACAGAATTCATATTTTTTAAGTATATCATGGTGTCATATAATTGTCAAGATTTTTATATTACAGGGTGTGTAAAGTTTTGGTTACTTGTCTGAACCAGGATTTTCAGGATTTCCAGATTACCAGGATTACCTCATCAATAGTTTTTGATACAGATTTATGCCAACTTATGAATGGCACGTAATACCTCAAACTCATAATCCTGAAAATCTGGTAATCCTGAAAATCCTGGTTCAGACAGTTGACAAAAACTTTACACACCCTGTAACGCGTTTTAATTTGAGAATCCGTTGGAAATGTGCTACAATTTTGATTAACGATGGACACAAAAGAAATCCAATTTTCACAATTCGGACTCTGTCTTAATAATGAAGGGGACGCAGCATTCCCTTGAGGTAGGGAAAGTTTATTGTGTTGTTACTGAAGATAAAGCTGCAGTTCACGGCTATATTCGTGTGATAGATGAAAGCGGCGAAGATTATGCATACAATGCTAACCGTTTTCACTTAATGCAATTGCCTATATATGTTGAGCAGACCTTGTTGTCCGTTTCACAGACATAGAAAAGGAAGCTAAGCAATGAAAAAATTACGAACTTGGCGTGAGTATTTAATCAACCGGCTTGCTTCCGACCAGGAGAGAGCAAGTGGGTATTTGCAAGCAGCATTGGAAGAATCCCAAATCCAGGGAGAACCTGCCGTATTTTGCTGGCACTTCAAACCGTTATAGAATCACAAGGTGGAATTCCTACACTTGCAAAACAAATTGAAACGCATCCACAAACCCTTTTGGAGATACTTAATAACAGTGAGCTGCCACGAGTTGAAATTCTCACTGTTATCCTCAACACACTTGGATGTCAGATTTCTATTCAATCAATAGAGTCAACAAAATCTGATGTTGCCTTTACATCAACGGAGTCCGCGCATCTTGGGTTTGAAGTCGCTGCAGAGAATTAGGATTTACCGGGGTATGGAGATTCATTGGTGTTGTGACGCAGCAACCGATGTATAATTTTTGGCACTAAATCGTGGTAAAGCGGAATGTAAAATCACTTATTCGATTTGGCAATTTAACTGGCAAGGATATCCTGAAGATGTTAAAACCAAAATAGCACAAACAGATTATTTGTAATTTGTTAATCCAATTCAATGAGGAGGAATCTAATGAGATTCAATCAGAACGTTAAACAATCCCTTTGCTTGACCTTACCAATCTTGTTATTTACATCAATTTTCCTTGCAGGGTGTGGTAGCAAAGTGCCCTCTACGCTTAAACTGCTGGGGATAAAAGAAATAAAACCTTGTACTCTTGGATTGAAGTTGAAACCAGGGGAGGGTTGTCGTTATGTTGCTAACAACGAAGACTTTAGTTTTGATTTCATATTTTACGTATTTGAGAATGGTGCCGGTTTTCACGAGGGTACTGTAAAAACACCTTCGGGTACCTATCCTGTGGCTGGAGTGGCAATGAGTGGGAGGACAACAAGCAGACAACATTCCAACGATTTTAAAATGATAATTAACTCAACTGTTGCTCAAATAAATGTTGGTCACATAGTAGTACAAGATTACAAAGATTTTGACCCTGCCAAGAAAAAATATTTTTCTGCCAGTAAAAATTCCGATGGTAGTTGGACCTTGAACAAATTGCCACTACCACTAGCTCTAAATGATACCCAATAAGTGTACTAAAATTAAAATTGTAAATTGCTCTAAATTCTGCTATAGGAGAGTTGAGCATGCACCCACTAACGATCTCACTACCAGATTATCTCTATGAGAAATTGACACAGCAAGCACAAGTGTATAATACTTCTCTTGAAGAACTTGTTATATTTCAACTTAGACGTGACGAGACAAAAGATACTGCCTTAGCTTTTTTACAAAAACACGCTGGTAGGTGCTTGACCGTTCGAGAACCTATTTTTAAGGAAGGGGTCCGACCTGTCTGGATAGTCCCCGTTTTCACTAATGTTGCTCCGCCTATAGAAGTTGGAGAGATTACCGTTGATGCCGACACTGGTAAGGTCTTAAGTACAGACAAAGACGTAGTTGAGGTGATTAAGAAAGGATACCCAAGTTTTGGTTTTGAGACTTTTGCTATGGAAAAACAGGAACGGTTAGCAGAACTCTTGGCACTGAACGGTGAAAAACCTTTATTATCGGAAGCGAAACGGGAAATGGAAACTCTCCTTGCCGAAGAACAATCACTGCAACTACGCAATTTGGAAACATTGGAAAAACGGCTTCTGTCATGATTTTAGGAGTGAGGTGTGCGTGTAGATGATCCAATGCGCGGATATGTTGCAAACCGTGTAGAAGGGCAATGTGAGTATTGTCACTATCCAGAACATTTTTCTCCTTCTGCCTTTGAGGTGGAACATATAGTCCCAAGATCGGCAGGAGGTTTGACAGAAATTAACAATCTGGCACTTGCTTGTTCACATTGTAACGCCCATAAAGCAACGCGGCAAACCGGATTTGACTTCCTCACAGAAACTGATGTTAGACTTTTCAACCCTCGAATAGAAAACTGGACGGATCATTTTTTCCTAAACCCAAATACTGGAGAAATTCAAGGTCAAACACCTATAGGCCGAACAACTGTTGAAACACTTCAAATGAATGCTGAACAACCTATCAGAGCACGTCTAAATCTCTTAAGACTTGGAGTGATAATATGAAATCTTTAACAAAGTTAGTCCTGTAGAAGATTTTGGAATTTAAAACCCTAAAGCGCGAAATTGGCTAAGAATCCCACTGAGACTACAGAAGAACGTGCTAATTAAGAAACTACTGAAAGATATAGGGCAGAAGTTGAAGCTGTTCAACTCAGTGAAGAATTGGAAAATTTGAAAGCATAACTGTAAATCTCTTATGAATATAAGTCCACCAGATGCAAATTAACTTTCAATTTTTACACAGAGATTCATTAATTATGATTCATAAAGACCTATCCTCAGAAAAAATACAAGAAAACAGAGCACGTCTTGAGAAACACATCAATAAAAGGGCAGTGGATGAGGCATTGCTGCAACGCGCATGGCAAACCGCGTATAAGTTAGCAGCAATGCTCTATGAAGAATTTGGGGCAACACAGGTTGCAGTATTCGGGTCGCTTTCTGAAAAAGGTTCATTTTCAAAATATTCGGATATTGATATTGCTGTTTGGGGAATTCCAAAATATAAATATCTTCGCGTATTGTCAATCGCTTCAGATATTAGTGGGTTGTTCAAAGTTGATTTAGTAGATTTTGAAAGTTGTAACGGGTTGTTTCAAGAAAGAATTAAAAGTCAATTAATTCCTATAGAAAAAGGGGGTACCTATGCAGTGGATAGAAACGCACTTATCCAGCGAATTGCTGATGAACGTAATAAAATTAGGGAAACTGCTGCCAAAATTGAAGAACGATTAGAGAAAATAAAGACCGCCCCTCCAAAGTATAGAGAGGAGATAGAAACCACGATTGCAAAAAACATTGTTGATTGTTACTTAGGTATGGAAAACATCTTTAGAAGAATTGCACTTGATGTTGACTTGCGGATACCCGATGGAAGTAGGTGGCATAAAGACTTATTGGATCAGATGGCAGAACCACAGGATCAACGGCAACCTGTGATTTCTCAAAAAACTTTTAAACGATTACAAGAACTCTTAACATATCGACATGTTTTCAATAATATCTATGGAGAAGAATTGCTTTACGAAAGAACCGAGCAAATTGCAACACAGGTTAATGCGCTCTTTGAGAGGCTTTCTAAAGAGTTGGACACATTCATACTATGGCTAAAGAAACGAGAAAATGACTGAAAACACATCCCTTTATCAGATCAACGATTTTTGCAAACTTCTTAGGGAAATAGGTGTTAACGTAACAATAACTATGCAGTTAAATTAGTGTAAAGGATTAATTATGATACATAAAGACCTATCCTCAGAAAAAATACGAGAAAACAGAGCACGTCTTGAGAAACACTTCAATAAAAGGGCAGTGGATGAGGCATTGCTGCAACGCGCATGGCAAACTGCGCACAAGTTAGCAGCAATGCTCTATGAAGATTTTGGTGCAACACAGGTCGCAGTATTCGGGTCGCTTGCACAACAAAATCGTTTCTCAAAATGGTCGGATATTGATATTGCCGTTTGGGGACTTTCGTCCGACCAGTACTTCCGCGCTGTATACGAAACTATCGGTTTTAGTCAAGAATTCGATATTGATTTGGTTAGTTTTGAGAATTGTAAAGGAACGTTTCGTGACCGTATACAGAAGCAAGTAATTCCCATACAGAAAGGTGAAGCAGGATTCTACAGAAAATGTCCAAAAACTGAAAAAAGAAAGGGAACAAACACATTGAAAAGAGATATAATACAAAGTATGAGTGATGGTTATACAAAAGTAAAAGGTGCTGTTCAACGCATTGATCAAGCCTTACAAAACATTCAGGATGCCCCAGAGCGATATAGACGTAGCATAGAAATAGAAATCGCCAGATATCTATACGATTTCTATAAGCAGTTGGAAAACATTTTTGAAAGAATTGCTAAAGAGGTTGACCAATCTTTACCCACAGGAGAAGAATGGCACAAAGACCTATTGCAACAAATCGCAGAATCTACCTCAATGCGTGAGCCTGTAATTTCACAGCATACTTATACCGAGCTACAAAATCTACTCGGTTTTCGTCATGTTTTCTTATATATTTACGGAGATGAACTGGATTATGAAAAAATGCTTGAGAATGCAACGCGAGTTAACGAAGTTTTTCCTACTCTGTCTAAAGAACTGGAAGCATTCATTGCTTTTTTAAAGAAACAAGAAAATGACTGAACACACACTTCTCTATCAGATCAACGATTTTTGCAAACTTCTTAGGCAGATAGGTGTTAACGTAACACCAACTAATCAGTTAAGTTGGTGTAAAAGCGTTGAATTCATTGACATCAGTGAACGGGACGTTTTTTATCATACTGCACGAACAAACTTGATTGCTAACGAAATAGATAGAGAAAAATTTGATACAGCCTTCAATCTGTTTTGGAGGCATCCAAGACCAGAAATCCAAATAACTGATAGCGGCGAAGAAGAACCTGAACCATCCGCCTTGCAAGACCTATATGATACCGAAGATGAAGAAAACATTATGGATCAATGGATAGATTTTGAGGATTCAGATGAGGAAGAGGGACAGGAAGACGATCCTATTGCATATAGCGTAGAGGAGGTACTGACACGAAAGGATTTTAGTGAGTATTCTGAAAAAGATATGGAAAGCGCGCGGCAGGTTGTTGCAAAATTGGCAGCTGTATTAGCCACAAAACTGAGCAGACGCAAAGTTAGCAGCAAAAAGGGCAGAACAATTGACTTCCGGCGAAGTTGGCGGAAGAGCCTTGTGCACGGTGGCGAACCGATTGAACTGAAACGCAAAAAGCAAAAGATCAAAAAAACAAAAATTCTACTCCTCTGTGATGTGAGCGGGTCAATGGATTGTTATTCCAAATTTCTAATTCAATTCATTTACGGCATGCAGCAAGCAATAAAAGAAGTAGAAGTCGCAGTCTTCAGCACATATATGACGAATATCACAGGATTGCTTCGTCGTAAAGGTTTAGCAGCAGGATTGAATGAAGTTGCGAATATTGTACCAGACTGGTCGGGCGGCACGAAAATTGGTGAAAGTCTATTAGCGTTTTATCGTCAATTCGCTTCATCTTTTTCAGCATATCGGTCAGTTGTAATTCTCATCAGTGATGGTTGGGACAGAGGTGATGCGGAACTCCTCCGACGATCTATGGAGATGTTACATCGGCATGCATATAAACTCTTATGGCTCAATCCGTTACTGGGGAGTGACAACTATCAACCGATTTGTAGAGGCATCCGAACTGCAGTGCCTTACGTAGACTATTTTCTTCCTGCGCATAATTTAGAAAGTTTGGCGCAGTTGACAAAGATATTGATTCCACTATGGACAAAATAAAGGTTATGTACTATGCAAGTTCAAGCTGCGGTGATGCTTCAACCGGGGCATATTGAAATCCGCGAATTTGACAAACCTATTCCAGCCGAAGACTCTCTGCTGCTACAGGTGGATAAAGTCGGTATCTGTGGCAGTGACAAGCACATGTATCTGGGACATACTGCATTGAGATTTCCTGTCATCCCAGGACACGAGGTTGTTGGCACAGTCGCAGAGATCGGCAAGAATGCCAATCAAATTATGAATGTAATGGGTGGACCGATTAAAGAGGGAGACAGAATCACCGTGGTGCCAGGCTCAAAAAACTGCGGCAGATGTTACTACTGCTTACATGTCCCCGGACGACCAACGTTATGTTCAGGTCGGACTATTTATGGGTTTAGCAATAGTGAGACACCACCATATCTGACCGGTGAATTTTCTGAATATACCTATATACACGGCAATTCTTGGGTTTACAAAATACCGGATGATATACTTGAGGGAATATCCGTTCTTACAGAACCTGTAGCGGTTGCGACCCGTGCTGTTGAACGCGCATGTGCACCCGGATTACCGCAGGTCGGCGATGGATACAGCATCGGTAGTAGTGTTGCTGTGTTAGGGTGTGGCCCCATCGGCCTCCTCGTCATTGCTGTGTTGCGGGATAGTGGCGCAGGTACAATCATCGCTACCGACCTTGTGGATAGTCGATTAGATATGGCAAGTCAGATGGGAGCAGATGTAGTCATAAATGTGGCGAATACCACTCTCGATGAACGGATTGAACAGATTCAATCCATCACAAATGGAGTCGGTGTAGATATCTCAATTGAATGTGCGGGGATACCTGCAGTTTTTTCAGAGGCATTAGAAGTTGTGAGACGCGGCGGAAAAGTAATTGAAGTCGGACACTACACCGATTCAGGTGATACACTTGTGAGACCGCACCAGATTTGCAACAAAGACCTTGACGTGTGCGGTGTGTGGGCATATCCTCAAATCCAGTTTCAGACAGCATTGGATTTTCTCCAGAGAACCCGCGCACCTTTACAAAAACTTATAACGCATCATCTTCCGCTAAATCAATTAGAAAACGGCATTGATATGCTTGGAAATGAAGGTGTATATAAAGTTGTGGTGGAACCGCAAAATTAAACCTTTTTTATATCAGAAAATTATACATACCAATACATAGGTGAAGTAATGAGAAATCAAAAACGGACATTCATTTTGCTTTGTTGTCAGACACTCATATTCCTTTTTTACTTTAATACTGCAAGCATAGTTGCTGAAAGTGAAAAAGGAATATCAAAGAAAACAGAAATGTCTTCACTTTATAAGACAATAGAAAAGACAAAAGCATTTATTGTGAAGCACCAAAATAAAGATGGTGGCTGGCCCCTATTACCGGGTGGCAAAAGTGATGTAGAAATCACTGCACTAGCGATTTGGGCATTGACGGATGCAAAGTGGGGGACCGGTTCACGTGTCATTCGTGGAGGAGTCCGGTATTTAAGAAGCAAACAACAGGATAATGGTAGTTGGAACGACAATACCGCTCATACCGCTTTTGCACTCATAGCACTTGCAAATGCAAAAACAGACTCTGAAGCAAGATTAAAGGGAATGTATTGGCTCAAAAACGCACAAAATCGCAGTGGTAGCTGGGGACGCAAAAACAAAAGTCCAGGACATATACTCTATACTTCAGCAACACTTGTTGGGTTTAAAAAACTCGGTTTTATACAAGAACATTTCACACCCATTAGCTCAGGAATTAAGTGGTTAGCAGAACAGAACAATTTTGACAATATATGGAATCTACCCGGAGGAACGCAATCTGATATTTATGTAACCTCATGGGCACTCCAAGGACTGTCACCCGAATATGATCTCGATGAACAGGTTGCCCTGATAAAACAATTCCAAAACAAAGATGGTGGTTTTGGTAGGTTTAAAGGTAAACCAAGTGATCCAGAGGTGACTGCAGCTGCTATTATGGGACTTTCCGCTGCAGCTGACCCGCTTAATACACGTCGAATCGCAATTGCATATCTTACAAAAGCACAGGGGAAGGATGGGGGATTCAAGAGTGATACGCCAATAGAACTCAAGACTGCAGCAACAAACTTACAAACCACCTGTTTTGTCTTAATATCTATTTACTCAAAATCGGAAGACAAATTATATTAAATCAAAGTATGATATTTTTTCATGTATTACGAAGCAATATGAACACAGATACTAACAACCCCGTTCGCTGGGGAATACTCAGCACCGCAAGTATTGCATCAAAAATTGCACGCGCAATTAATCTCGCCCATAATGCAGAATTAGTCGCGATAGCAAGTCGCACTGAAGAACGTGCAAATGCATGGGCAAAAAAACAAAATGTGCCAATCGCTTATGGCACCTATGATGATCTCCTCTCTGACGCTTCATTAGATGCTATTTACATTCCTTTACCCCCATCAATGCATGCTGAATGGACAATTAAAGCAGCAGAAAACGGTAAACATGTGCTTTGTGAGAAGCCACTCTCTGCTGATTCCGACGAAGCTACGATTATGATAAATGCTTGTCAACAAAATGGCGTGCAACTGATGGATGGAGTCATGTGGGTGCATCACGATAGAACAGAGATGATGAAGAAAGAAATTAAAAACTTAGGAGAATTGCGCCGAGTCACAGCCGCTTTTACATTCAACTGGAACACAATTCCAACAGATAACATCCGTGCTAAACCAGAATTGGGGGGAGGGAGCCTCGGCGATCTTGGCTATTACTGTGTACGTGCAATCCTGTGGGCTTATGAGGAGATGCCAACGAAGGTTTTTGCAACTGCACGCTACAAGGTCGGTGTGGATTTCAACTTTGCTGGTATCCTTTGGTTCGAAAATGACCGCATTGCAACTTTTGATTGTGGATTTGATACAGGATTGCGAAAATGGTTTGAAGTCGCAGGCACAAAGGCATCCTTAGTTTGCGATGATTTCACAGTACCTACATCGGAAGAATCCGCACGGTTCTGGATACATGGACCAGGAAACGTTAAACACGAAACGGGAACTTGCATTCAGGAAGTCAATATGATTGAACGGTTCTCAGGGATTGTGCAATCTAATAAACTTGAACCAGAATGGGCTGAAGTAGCCGTGAACACGATGCGCGTTTGTGATGCCTTGCGTGAATCAGCACAGCAAGGTAGGGTAGTAAAATTATAATCTAAAAATCATTTTAAGGCATCTTATGAAGATTACAAACATTGATACCTTTATTGTGGATGGTGGTTGGCGACCCTGGATTTTTGTAAAAGTGGAGACAGACGAGGGCGTTACTGGTTACGGTGAATGTAGCGATGGAAGAAACCCTCATGGTGTTACGGGAACTATCAGAGATTTGACACCTTTGCTCATTGGCCTCGACCCACGTGCTTACGAGATGCGTTTTTGGGATATGCTTCGCGGTTCACGGCAGAGCCCGGGTGGTATCGCTGCAAAGGCAATCGCTGGTATTGAATGCGCGCTGGTTGACATCAAAGCGAAGGCATTGGGAATCTCCGTTGTGGAACTCTTTGGCGGTCCGACTCGGGAAAGTGTACGAGTCTACTGGTCGCACTGCGGCACATCTCGTGTCAATAATTATGAACTGATTGGTGTGCCACCGTTAAGAACTATGAACGACATCGCAACGTTAGGACATGAAGTGGTTGGAAAAGGGTTCACTGCACTAAAAACGAATATAGTCATACCGGGTGAACCTGCTGCTGTGTATTTTAGCGGTTTCGGTGGTGGACTTGGCTCCACCGATGGAAATGTAACCCCTGAACTTTTACGCCACATTGATACACTCATCGGTACTTTTAGAGATGCAATCGGACCTAATGTAGGACTCAACCTTGACTTGAACTTCAACTTTAAACCTGAAGCGTGCATGCGTATCGCAAAGGTGTTAGAACCTTACGATCTGCTCTGGTTAGAGATTGATATGTATGACCATCATGCAATACGTCAAATCAAAGATTCCACGACAACGAAGATATGCACAGGTGAAAACCTATACTATATGCGTGAATATCTCCCCTACTTTGAAGCACGAGCTGCAGATGTGTTTATGATAGATGTGCCGTGGAACGGGTTTTCGCAGTCTAAGAAGATCGGAGATTTCGCAGATGTTTACCAATTCAATGTCGCACCACACAACTATTATAGCCATCTTGCAACTTTTATGAGTGCAAGTCTCTGTGCTGTGCTACCGAATATACGCATCATGGAAGTGGATATTGACGATGTGCCCTGGAAAGACGATTTGACAACACATACGCCAGAGATTGTTGATGGATATATGAAAATCCCCACACACCCAGGATGGGGGACAGACCTAAACGAGGATGTCGTCAAAGCACATCTCTGGAGTAACCGACGAGGGGATTGGTAAGAAAAGCAATATTTCTGAGACTCAGACGTTGTTCCAACCCTTATGTCTATTACCGCGCAACCGCTTCAGACCCCAGATTTTCCTGAATCCAATCCCGAAGCGGTACGTCCGCATCTCTGGGAGACGTATACCCCATACCCCCAGTGCTTTTGCCTAAAATCTGCTGACGAATTGGGTCAGATTTTTCCATATAGTGTTCCACCGTCATGTCGTCTCGCGGTTGCAGCCAACGATAACTATATCCGTAAAAAATCACCTTACGTGTGATGTCAGATGTGTTGCGTCCCACTGCATGCCACAACCTACGATCAAAAAACACCGCGGTTCCAGGTTTCGCAAACACAGGGGTCGCGTTATCTGGGTTAGTCTTGTCATCCTCTGGCATCTTTACCTTGTTGAATTTCTGACTGCCCGGAATCACATGGAAATTACCACGTCCCGGAACTGATGTATCCGTCAGAAAATAAGCAACCTTCAGCGAAACACGCGGGCGCGGTTCCCCTTCCAATTCAATGTTTAGCCTTCCGCTGTCTTGGTGCCAACCCAGACGACGTTGTTTCTTACGTTCTTCAAGTGGCAGCGGCGGTAGTGCAATCAAGTGTGAGTGATAGAGTTTGATATTCCAACCCAAAATACCCCAAACTTTTGGAAACGTGGTGTGCCAATCCAGCATCTCAATAAAGACATCACCCTTGCCAACGAAGTCAAGAATGTTGAACTTTGCATCAGGGGGAAGTTTGTCTTTACCCAAATGTTCCGCACCGACCCGATCAAATGCAACGATCAACTTCTCAACTATCTTCTGAGGTACAGCATCTTCAACGACAAAGGAACCATCTTCTTCAAATTGCTGTTTTTCCGATTCGGTCAAACAGTGTTCTAAGCAAAGTGGATCCATCGACTTTTCCTAAGTGAACATTGATAAAATATGTGAAAAGTAATTTTATACTATAGTTTGCTATTTTATACTATAGTTTGCTAATTATGCAACACTTTCTTTACTGATGATATTGACCCGAATGATGCGGTGTGTAAAGTTTTTGTTACCTTTTGTGTGCGGAATCGCGGATTTCGCAAATTCCGAGATTCCGAACCCAAATCCGCAAACCCGACAATTGAATGCCTCTGTATTTTTCATGAGTCCCCCTTATCAGAGGACTCCATCTTCCCACGCCATCACATGCGCGTATGGCATGCAAATTGGGGGACAAAGGAATAAAATAAAATAGGCAGATACCCAAAACAGATACCTGCCTGTCCGAAGTGCTTGTTTTGTCAGTCTGTCACGGTGATGGTAAATGTATCTTCATACTCACCGTCCGGATATAGAGATATATCCAATCTGAATGTCCACGTCCCAGCTGTCGCATCGCTGGGTATGTCGTAACTAAACTGCGCTTGGTTAACACAACCATACCCATAAATGTGAGCTCCATAAGTTTCACTTGCACCCGGTGGCGTGACATACCAGATTATCGTGTTATAGCAGGTGCCGTCCTGTGTCATGTACTCTATCCAAGCCGTGTTTCCCGCTGAAACGGTTGTCGTTGTGCTACTGCCGAGGGTGCCTCGAGTGCTTGTGGATGCTTCTGTCGATGTGCTACTGCTCGGTAAAGAGACCGTGACGGTATAACTTGCCTCATCCCACACAGCCGAATTAGACCATTTATACGCAACCGCAGTGATCCTATAATCCCCAGAGACACCGCTTGGAAAGGTGTAGTCCAGCGAAGCGGTTGTCGCAGTGCCATCGCCAACATCATACTCTACAGACGCACCACGCCCCGTCGTCCCCGGATCAGCAACAAACCAACTCACACCATAATAAACATCCGATGCCGTCGCCTGCGCCGTGTGGAGATCGCCCGCAGACGCAGTATAAACACCATCAGAGGAGGCAAGCGTCACCGTCAGAGTCGTCGGGGTCGTCGGCGCAGCAGCCTGATCATCATCCGCATCGTCATCATCATCCGCATCATAGAACCCAATCGTCACCGCAGTGACATTGCTGACAGCTGGCGTCGCAGAGTCGTACGTCACATCCAAATGCTGCCAATGGTCCGGACTTAAATAAGGAGTCCGTAAATCAATCACCCTGCCATTCGCATCCCTGTCATAAATATACTTTTTCCACTTGCGGGCCTTCTTGGGATCAGCAGGTTTCGGTTCCGGATTCGCTACCATCTGGACTTGATAATATCCCCCTTTACTATCAAAATTATGCTCCATCCCTCCTTCTAATTCTGTCATAATACAGTTGATATGCTGACAGTGGTTCACGCCCAGACCATGCACAACTTCATGACTAATCGTGAACTCAGTCAACACTTTTATTGCATCGGCTTTGTGTCCCCCCGCATTTTCTTTCGCCTTCTTAGTAAAATATTTTTTCCTTTCAAACCTATCCCAATGAGCATTAATGTCATTTTCTATATTTTTGGTGTAGATTTTGGCTAACGACCACTTAGAAGGGGCCACAATCGCCATCTCTCCATGCCGATCTGTCCAGGCTTCAGATAACTTCCGATCTATTTCTGCCTTAATTCGGAGTGCCCACACGCTTTTGGCCTCAGGCACCTGCGTCGCCGATCCCCCAGGATTCGAGTTCCAGTTCACTCTACCCACAAGATCATTTAAATCCCCTTTAGGAGTGGCCGTACGACCCGTCTCATCATACGTATACACCTCCGTGAATGGATCATGCCCCGACAGCTGGAACAGCGCACTGTCTACATTTGTAAAGTTGTGGACCTGCGTTTCTAAGTCGCTGCCCAACCCATAAGCTTCCATCGGGAGACTGCCCAACCCATAGTCCGTCATACTTTCATGCAAAGTGTACATCACCTCTTTTTTCCGAGGGTTCAGACGTATGTATCCGGTTATGGCAGGCTTACCTTTTGCATCTGCACTGATATAGAGCCCACGATATTCATCATAAACAGTCCAGCCATCGCCATCGTGGTTGTTGATGTTCCCCGCGTTGCCCTCAGCATCCGCCTTATAAGGGCCCATTTCATCGTCCGCTTTTGCTTTGGCTTGTGCCTTGGCAACATCCGCTACATAGATACCGTATTTCTTTTCCCAACCGTCTGCGATATTGTTATCGTTCACATCGGTCGGGATCCGTTCAGTGATGTCTATGGTCGTTCCTGAGACAGTGACGTGGATGTGCCCATTGGCAGCCCAGTCCCGACACCCCACTTTGATCAAAGTCGGAATCGTCGTATTCACAGAGCTATACACATAAGTGAGGGTCATTTCATCCGGAGACACTGTCCAACTACTATTATCCATCGCATCAAAATAGAGATCGGTCTCAAGAGATGCCTCCGCATTCTCATCAATGTCTACAAAATCAGATGTCTTCGTATTCGCAGCGATGCCTTGAAACTTAGAGGAGGTCAGCTCCACCGTTATCGTGTGATACTGCGTCGCACCCGTTATCTTTATATCCACATCAAAATCAAATGTGGAATGGGGAAACCCTTGCGGTAAATCGTCCTCGTCAAACTTCGGGGTAACCGTCGCAGTAACACCTGCCTCCGCACAGAGATACGGAAAACACAAATAACAAACAAGTAATGTGATTGTGAAAAATATAAAACCCTTTTTCATAAGAAATACTCCTTTTTTAAATTAAATTCACCGGCAAAGCCGATGGAGTGTGTTTGCTAAGTCCGGGTCTACTTCCTGAAGTGCCTTCATCCCTTCAGCCGGTGTCTTAGATTTTCTAAAAATTTGTGCGGCACGCCGCATCCGATCCGCACTCACCGAAGGCTTTTTGTCTTGTGCGGTGTCCGGAGCCCGCAGCTGGTTGACCAACTCTTGCATCAAAAACTTTTCAAAATCTGCTTCCGTTTTTATTGTCGCGATCTGATGCAGCTGCTTCATAAAACTCTCAAATCGCTGTTGCTCTTGTTGAGCCTTTTGTTTTACTTGTTCATATCTTTGTTGTGCCTGTTGCCTCGCAACAGCACGAGGATCCACGCCATCGTTTGGCGATTCACCCGAAACATCATCCTCATCCTCAAGCACATCCGAAAGCGGAGCCCCCGGTTCAATACTCGGTAGGGGTCGCGGGGCAGAGACCGCCTCAGAACCAACAGGGTCCACAACAGGCACACTGTCAACATCCTCTGAATCCTCCTCTTGAGCCAGCGGACCGTGATGGGGGTTCCCCGAAAGAATCGCATCTATAGACCTCTGGACTAATTCCGCATAGTCCAGAGTCCGTGTTCTTCCAGGATACGCCCGTATCAACTCAAGGGCTTTCTGATGATGTGCCAAGGCACTGCTGTAATCACCAATCTGCTGATATGCATCGCCAAGATTGTCATGAATATCTTCCGGGAACGCACCATGCCCCCTGCCTATGGGGTACATATCTACATACTTGAGTGCCTCTTTCCCGTAATGGATCGCCGCTTCAGGATAGATATCCCAGCCCTTCTGCAATAAAAGTTTGAGCAAGCGTGGGTAATTCGGATGATACGCCACCAACGGTTGGAGACGCTCAAAGAGCACCGCATCGTCCCAAATTGTTTCTCCGTTTTCATCATGCTCTGCGAGATCTCTTCGGGCGTAATATGCCTCTTCTGAATAGGGGGCTTCCGCAATAATACGGTTGAAGATGGGGACTTTCTCTGCCCAGGGCTTAGTTCCCAGATGAGCAGACCTATAGAGCTCCGCTAAGGTCATCGCTTTGCCCTCATGCATCACGGTGGCAGGTTCCGGCGGGGCAGTCCTCCGCCACTCATCTCCTTCCCAATGACCCGTCGCAAAGGTCTCCCCCGGTGGCGGGGCTTTCAGGGTAGGTTGAACATCAACTTGTTCTGTCCCCGCCGGACCTTCCGCTGTTTGTTCAGGGTCTAAAGCGAGTTGTCCGCCCCTGTAACAGAACCAAATAATCAAGAACATCACAAACACACCCAGTGCCCAATAAAACTTTTGCTTTTTCATTGAAAAATCTCCTTTCTTTTATTTAAGAAAAATAGAATCCAGTTCTAACTTTGTCAGAACATCCTCTTTTGTGTCGCGAAGCGTTACACTTTTGCTGGTGATAGTATCCACAACAAATCTGTCTAACTTTTCACCCAATGTGACAGGGTGAACCCGTCTTTTGAAAGTGTCAAAGAGATACGCAACCGTTTTCCCTTCTCTCGTGACGCTCCCTATCATACGATATGGATTGATTTTGACGCTTGAGTGCCTTTGCAGCGGACGAAAGAGATTGTTCTCTATGATGACTTGATAATACGCATCTGTGTATAACGCAGACAGCTCCGCATAAGTCATCCAGGGTGCAGTGATACCCTCCCCCTGTGAAACGGATACCGGCGAAGATGCTTTTTGCTCAAAAACATGTTCACGCGGCGACACCGCCGTAGCTGCAGAACGTAAGTCATCAACAGAAACTATATCCCGATGAGAACTACATTGAGGAATATGACGATAAACGAGTGTCTCAATACCGAGGACCACCAAAACAGCGATAACACCGTATATCAGATGGGGGAGCATATTTTTTAAGTGCGACATGTCAATTCCTGCTTTCCCTTTGTGCAAAGTTAGAAGTTTATTGTTTCACGACACGTGATCATTGTGTCGGGTACTATTTTATCCATTGCGATGCTGCTGCGTCCAGCAAGCAACGCGGTTATGGACAACCGTAAGATTAACCTTTGTTAGTTTGAAGTATACCACATCTGAGGTTTAGCTGTCAAGTTGCCGATAACAAGAAAGGGCACCCAGCTACGAAACCTTATGTGTAGCACAATTTTCCAGATTGTGTCGTAAGGACGCAAACTGGATGCGGACGTTTCAGTAGTGTTCAAGTAATTGGACGATACGTTAACATTTCGGGGTTGATGTGCGTTTTATTGTACGTTCACACCCCATAGTAACGCAATAAAAATATGCAACTAACAAATTCAGTGTTCCGCAGGAATCTATTCAACTAACCTAAAAGTGTCGGATCTGGGCGTTTGCCGCTGCTCAGAACACACATAATATCCTCAACTACCAGACATTACGTGTGTTTTACTTCCTCGTTTGCAAAAAATTGCAACTTTTTTGGAAAAAAAATCGTCCTTTTTTCAAATTTTCACTGTTTTTGTTGATTTACACACGCGAATTTGATTTGGTAACGTCATGAATTTTCAGTTTTTGCACATTTCTTCTTTGTGTCGTTCTTCCCAACACGAAGGTGTGTAAAGTTTTTGGTATGAATTGTGAGTAAAGTTATTTTCACTTGTCTGAACCAGGATTTTCAGGATTTATAGATTTTCAGGATTTCCCTCAACAGGTTCTATTCCCAAAGTTGACATCAAAGTACATCAAAAACCCTTGATGAGGTAATCCTGCAAATCCTGGTTCAGACAACAGAGAACATAACAACCCAGAATAAGTTCTATTGTTTCAAAAACACCGCGCCCTCCGCGATTCTGTACCCAAATCCGCGCTATCACGCGATAGCCGACTGCTGAAACCCATTG
>JAAXHO010000170.1 GCA_012270795.1 Candidatus Poribacteria bacterium | reverse complement strand
CTTGACAGACTTATAAATAGCGACACCCTCACCTGCACTATTCACAGCACGCAGGCGGACCTCATAATTCGTACCCGCCTGCAAATCCGTTATTGTCTTAGAGAGGCCCGTCCCAGCAGATGACCAATCAGTCCAAAGATTAATCTTCAAGTTCTTGAACCGATATGAATACTTGTAATCCGTTATATCAGAACTACCACTCCTCTCAGGAGGTGTCCACCTCAACTCAATCGTCGTCACCCCTGGTGTCAAGGTCAAACTGTAAGGCTGATCTGGCTCGGCAGGGTTTGGTTTCTCCCTACAAACGGAGCCGTGGGGAAGATAGGCGGTGTGGACATTCCAATTTGAGGTGCAATCCCGGTATGTATACGGACAAACAATTTCCACTCTTCTCCCATCTGGAGTCCTAACCAAATTCCCATCCGAATCTGTCTTCCAAATTTTTAACTTACAATACCGAACCTTATGATCTTCTACTTCATCCTTATAGTTTATTTTGCAACTATAGTAAATGTCCCGACATTCCGCACATACCTTTCCATGGTCACCAAGCGGTGTCCCAAAATCCTCACCACAAACCCCACCACAGCGATGATTCTTCGGTAGTCCCTTCGTAAACCAATCATAATTGTCGTATAAGTCGAATGGCTGAGGATTAGGAAAATGTTCATAGGTAAACATTGTCGCAAAAGTATGAGTTTGCTGATCACTATCAACTCCAACCGTCACCCTCCCATTACCTTCCTGAACCTCATCAAATAATGCCTGAACGACATCATCATCCGCATTCCGTCCCAAGTATTTTGCCACCGCCTTCATGTACTCTTTGTAGGTATTGAGATAGCCGTGGGCATCTTGTTCAAAGTACACTTGTGTCCCATCATCATTAAGTACTTTATTCCCATCCATATCTACTTTTGGGAAAGTAATGGTGCTGCCGCCATCTCTATAGGCGATCTGTATATCTGTCAAGGCATCATCCATCAATGATTGAACAGTCCCCATCGCTTCTAAATACTGCGTCAAATCAATACTCGCCGCTTCTACTCCCGATTTTCCACTTAAATAACCAAGCCATATAGCAGGGGCGTATGCCCCCGCTACTCCACCCGTCGCATAGACTGTCGCAGCAGCAACGATGGCTATAGTGCCTGTCCTTAATGCTGATTTCCAATTGCTATCTACCCTCGTCTCGCTGGCACTCCAGTCAGAAATCAGGGTTTCCATGTTCTCCTTGATGAGATTATAGTAACCTACGTCTTATTCACTTGTGTTGCGTCTTTGCTGAGATTCTGTTCTAAAGCATCTAAAGCAGTCTGATCCCCTTGGGCATAAGATGCCTGCTGAACGCACACAGATAACAACACACAAACGATTCCGATAATCGCTACTTTCACTTTATACATAATAATGTCTCCTTTACCTGTTATTCATTAACTCTGATCGGTCCGTCATACACGATAAAGTTCCTTAAAATGAGCGGCCAACCTAACCTATTCAATGCGCCCACACGCCCGCCAGGGTTACTAAGAGGCAGGTGCTTGTATGCATCCCAACTCTCTCGGTGAGCCCTTATATCCTCCCGCAACTGCTGATACTCTTCTTCAGGAATGGGTATCCTCCCAGTTGTACGATAGAGATGATTGTAATAAACTTTAAGATAAACCAATTTCGCAAATTCCTGTGCAACATGGTCATCTGCAGGCGCATACCCTTTTATGTATTTTGCTGACCAGTGGCCGCGCTCTTCACATTGGAGGGCGAGAGCTTCAGATGGATGTGTTTCCAATAGTTCTGCGTGGTACGTGAGGGATCCTTCATACTTCCCCTGCTTTTCAACAACAGATGGTGGTGGGGTGGTGGCATGCGTTGAGTCCACTGGGTCCCAGTGATCCCCGTGCCACACATACTCATGTCCATCATCTGGCGGTGGCGGTCTGTTATCCACTTCTGGCACTTGCCCCTGTTCGGAGGGTTGTTCGGTTTCTGTTTTGGGTTCTGGGCCGGCAAGTTCCTCTTCAAACCGTTTCATATCTACATACAGGTAGACCTGCAATGCTATGAAACCGACTATAAGCAGCGCGAGTCCGCCTATTATTGCCCACTGTCCTTGCTTTGTCATGTCAATCTCTCCTTATTTGTGTGTCCCCTTGCGAACTTAATAATGCGTCTTGCGGGCAAGGTTCGGTTGCTACGGGGTTGATAAGTCCTCTGTCAGGAATAATGTGGTTACCAATTTTGTCTGTCTCTTGAGGACAGCCTATTCTTTTGTTTGGACAGATAATATTCGGTTTTTCACAGTTCTGTCCTGTTATGCACTCAGGTTCAGATATGGGTATCAGTCCACGCGGTGCCTCGGTTGCGGCCCCTCGAATCAACCCAAAACTCCCAAAAGCCAACGAGGCCAAGAGAATACCGACAACAAAATATCGGATATACCTTCTATTGAGTTTCATCATTATATTCACTCCTTGTAATAATTTCAAGCATATTCTGCACATTGTCCGTTTGTCGTGCAAGAATATACCTTACGTTTGGTTTATATCGTAGGTCGGGTAGAGCGTAAGCGAAACCCGACAAGAGTTGGACGTGTCGGGTTTCGCTTACGCTCTACCCGACCTACGACACTGTATTGTGCATATAACACAACACGGATGACAAGCATTGAAGTATCCCTCAATGCAACAACAATAGCCCGCGACGAAGTGTGCGGGCACGAAAAAATCGCAAACACAAATGCTTGCGATAAGACTTTGTAATTAATAGATATTAACGAATGTGAAATTGTGGGGGGGGGGTAACTGAGAGTTAACCATAGTTAAAACACGCCCATCAAGTCCAACGCGCGGATAACACCTACTCAAGAAACAGATGTCTGACGTGTTCACTTTTTGGATTGTGGTTTTCATATCTCTGTTATCCATTATTAAATCCCCAGGTGTGAGAAATATGTTTGACGTTGGTGTAACTTTCTGCTTCTCCACAACGCTATTATGTTACACGGACATAATATCTCTAACTACTATGCATTACGTGTGTTCAATCTCCTCGGTTACAAAAAATTGCAACTTTTTTGTAAAAAATCGTCCTTTTTTGGATGTGTAAAGTTTTTGTCACTCTTTTGTCTGAATCACGGAAGGCGCGGAATTCACGGAATACACGGAAAAGACAACCGCATTTAGCATTTATTGCATAAGATTACCAGCATCTAAGCAAGACGTTTAATCGCAGGTATCTTCTCCGTGTCTTCCGTGATTCCGCAAACACGCCGCGCCATCCGAAAAATCTGTGATTCAGACAAGTAACCAAAACTTTACACACCCTTGCTAAAAAGCTCTGAATCAGGAAGAAATGTTTCAATTAACTGGACAAATAAGAGATACCATGCTATCTTAAACACCATATATTTTATACGCATAACCCAGAGGAGAAACGATGGCTAACGAAGACTTCACATCAAAGGTCCCGCACTATACCTTCGCGGAAACGTTGGAAGAACAGGAAGAACAACTAAAGACGAACTCCTTAATGCAGCGACTCATCGCCTATCGGAAGACTTACGAAGGCGATCCACATCGTCCTATATACCACTATATCAATCCGGAAGCCATGCTGAACGACCCCAATGGTCTCTGTTTTTGGCAAGGACGATGGCATCTTTTCTATCAAGCATATCCACCCGAAGATACACGGCAGCATTGGGGACACGCTGTCAGTGATGACCTTATCCACTGGCGCGACCTACCCTACGCAATTTATCCTAACCCAGAACGCTGTTGTTTCTCAGGCTCAACACTCGTAGAAGAAGACCGCGTCATTGCAATGTATCACGGCACAGTTGTCGGCAACATGGTAGCAGTCTCAAGCGACCCACTCCTTCTGAATTGGGAGAAAGTTACAGGCAAAGCAGTTATTCCATCAAGGCACGCTGATGGAACAACTCCGGTTTATCGTGTTTTTGACCCGTGTATCTGGAAAAAAGATGACATGTATTATTCACTCTCCGGTGGAACATTACCACACGGTCCTGGTGGCAAACCTGTTCGCGCTAACTTCTTGCTCCGTTCCGCAGACTTGGCAAACTGGGGCTACCTGCATCCCTTTGTTGAAGATGACCAATACACACTCGTTGGGGATGATGGTGCGTGTCCCTATTTTTGGCCGATCGGTGATAGACACATGCTCCTCTTTTTCAGTCACATGAGCGGCGGGCAATACCTGCTCGGAGATTACGACAAAGCTCGCGACAAGTTCGTTGTGACTGCAGGTGCAAAGAACAATTTCGGTGCAGCGTCCCCCGCGGGTGTCCATGCCCCTTCTGCTACCCCTGATGGTGAAGGTGGGCTCATCGTTATATACAACATGAACCCTGCAAAACCGACGAAAGGCTGGAATCAGATTATGACTTTACCGCGCCGTCTCACACTTGTCTCAAGAGATGAAATCGGTGTTGAACCAGCAGGTGACATTGAATCGTTGCGATATGATCATCAGCATGTGAATGCAATGCCCCTCACAGCAAACGAGGAAATTGTATTAGATGGCATAAAGGGGAACGCGATGGAACTTGAGCTTGAAGTTGATGTCAAAGGCGCGCCTATGTTTGAACTCAACGTATTTCGTTCTCCGAATAAAGAGGAGTTCACACGTATTGCTTTCTTCAGGGAACGTGGTTTGCGCAACCTCACAGGCAGAAATGTGCGCGATAGTCTCCTCACGATTGATTCATCCTATTCATCTGTTGCCCCCGATGTGCGTTCACGTGCTCCCGAAACAGGATCCGTCCCGATTATGGGAGACGAAACCCTGAAATTGCGAGTGTTCGTTGATAAAAGTGTCGTTGAAGTCTTCGCAAATGGGCGGCAATGTGTTGCTATGCGTGTTTATCCTGACAGAGAAGATAGCATTGGTGTATCATTACGGTCTCAGGGGCAAGATAGTCAACTCGTATCGTTAGATGCGTGGCAGATGAAAAACATCTATACATAATGTGCCTCGTGTGAGAGGGGTTTCAACCCCGATGATTTGCGAATTATTATCAAAGGAGAAAAAATGCCGAAAGAATTAGTAGCGATTGCCCCACGGCAACCCATCCTAAGAGAATACGAAGATGGACCTGTTCCTGCTGACAGCGTCCGTGTCCAAATAGAATTCGGTGCCCCCAAACGTGGCACCGAAATGACACTGTACTATGGTTTTCGAGGTGCAGGTTTTCCACACGGACTTGGGAACATGTGCGTTGGGAAAATCATTGAAATAGGGGGCAATGTTGAAGGGTTTGAAATCGGGGAGCGCGTTGCATCACACGGACATCTCAAAGAGACACATACATGGAAAGCTGCGCGTCTGCTCAAAATGCCAGACCGGATGACATGGAAAGAGGCGGTTTGTTATGATCCCGCCCACTTCGCCTTATCCTCTATCCGTGATGGGCAAGTGCGTGTCGGAGACCGCGTTGCAGTTTTTGGTTTGGGAGCAATTGGCTTGATGACACAGCAGTTCGCAAAAGAAGCTGGGGCAGATTTCATTGCATGTGTTGACCCCATAGAAAAACGCCGCGTCGTCGCTGAAAAAACGGGTGCGGCTCTCGTTTTAGACCCAACCGCCTGCAATGTCGGTGAAGTGCTGCATGAAGTCAGCGGCGGCTTAGGTCTTGATGTTGCCATGGAAACAAGTGCAAATTACAAAGCACTTGACGATGCGATTCGCAGTGTTGCATTTGAAGCCACAGTGGTCGTCGCAGGTTGGGCAAAAGAGTGCAAAGGTGGATTAGACCTTGGTGCAGTCGCACACATGAACATCCCAAATCTTATTTTTGCCCGCGCCAACAGTGACCCGAATCGTGACCAT
This sequence comes from Candidatus Poribacteria bacterium, assembly GCA_012270795.1. Taxonomy (GTDB): domain Bacteria; phylum Poribacteria; class WGA-4E; order WGA-4E; family WGA-3G; genus MSPOR6. Next base: position 65,881 of record JAAXHO010000170.1, on the reverse strand, counting down.
CCCCGTTGGAACTTCACACGTATCCGAAATACTTGCTGGCAATGGCTTGCAGATGGCAGGTTTGACTGTGAAGACATTGTTGACCCGGTTGTTCCGTTTGAAGACTCAGTCGAGGCTTACATTGAGATGGACAACCATCCTGAACGCAGTGTCAAATTAGGTGTTTCTTTCCAATAAATTCGTCATTACGATAAGAAAAGCACCCCGCCTTTTTAGGTCTGATAGGGGTGTCCCGCCTCCTATTCGGGTGTGTAAAAGAAAAAGTCGTGGGACAACCTGTACATAGAATGGGTTGATCCACGACTTTTTCTGATGTCAGTCGAACTGTTCAGTTTAGGAGACAGCGTCTCTAAGTTTCTTTCCTGCTTTAAATGCTGGGACCTTTTTCTTAGGAATTTTAAGGGGTTCGCCGGTTTGGGGATTGCGACCTTCACGAGCAGCTCGGGTTCTGACTTCAAACGACCCAAAACCGATGAGACCTATGGAATTACCTTTCTTCAAAGCGTCTTGGACTGTTGTGGTAAACGCTTCAACAGCAGCACCCGCATCTTTCTTGCTGAGATCAGCTTTCTTAGCGACGCTGTCAATGATGTCTGCTTTCATCAATTTCTTTGCCATGATACAATTTCCTTTTGATAAATAGTATATATATATCCAGTTGAGCAAAACTCATAAGGTAGGATTGGAACCGCTATGAGTAAACTTTTGCATGCGACTGAAGTAAAAATTTGATAGAACTATCCAACGTCTGATTATCTTAACTATATAAAGTATGTCAAGATGAAATTAACGTAATATAGTTTCTGTTAATATTAATACTACATAATTCAAGCGTTGTCAAGACGCACTTGAATTGCCTAAGACCGTTTTATTTCACAGTATTCCAAGTTAAAATACTTATGGAATTCTGTTATTTACTAATAATAACGTTATTTCGTATAATAGGTTACCAACACTGATAAAAAAACTTCAATCCATAGGGTTTTGTAGACATTTATGGTGAATTATTTCAATAATTCACCATAGTTGGCACTAAGTGTTATTTTGTATGAAAATCGGTGTTTGCAGAATATCAAATGCTGTCAGTTCACAGGCTTTTGGTTTCTATTTATATTTTACAGAATTTCTGGTTTTTCATAAAATAATGCAACATTTTCTGATCTAAGGTGCGTCTAATTAATCAAGGGATGCTAAAACTCCGGAGGATTCCTATGAAAAAGAAGGATGCTGAACTAATTCAACGCACATTAGACGGTGACCAATCAGCGTTCACCGCCTTAGTAAAAAAATATCAAAAGGGCGTACACGCGCTGGCATGGCAGAAAATTGGTGATTTTCATATCGCGCAGGACATTACACAGGACGCATTTCTGAGAGCGTACCAGAAACTCGGCACTTTGAAAAACCACAACCTGTTTTCTGGATGGCTCTATGTTATTGCTACACGGCTGTGCTATGAATGGCTCCGAAAGAAACGACTGCCGATGCAATCCTTAGAAACTGTTGATAACAAAGAGGTGGACAAAGTGGCTTATACACGATACATAGAGGAACGGCGCGAAGCGGATGCCGATGCAATTCGGCGTGAACTGGTGAGAGATTTACTCAAAAAATTGCCAGAAAGTGAACGAACAGTAATGACGCTCCACTATCTTGGAGAAATGACGTGTGAATCTATTAGCGAGTTCCTCGGTGTATCCTCAAATACTATTAGGAGTCGTCTCAGCCGCGCCCGTAACCGACTTAAGAAAGAGGAAGCAATGATTAAAGAAAATCTTAGCAGTTTCCAACTGCCAACACAATTTACAGAGAACATTATGAAAGAAATTTCACGTCTCAATCCGGTGGTACCTTCAAGCAGTAAACCGCTCGTACCATTAGCAATGTCTGCTGCCTCTGTCGTTTTAGTGCTATTGCTGATGGGACTTGGCACACAACGGCTTAAAGATTTCCAAAAGCCGTTCAACTTAAATGCACAATCAGAACGGACAATTGAAATCTCGGAAGCACAGCTTGTTATTGATTCTCCCGCAAAACCTGAAGTTAGAAATCAGAACGGGCATGCGGATTTATCAGGTGAGAGCGATGGGATAGGGCAGAAACCTGATGATCCACTATTCGCTGCAGCACATGCAGATGAAACTGAGGTATTAAAGGTAAAATCGGAATGGGTCCAAACAAAAGGACCGGTAGGTGGTGCAGTGTCCGGTCTCTTCACAACAACGCGTGGGGACGTGTACGCTGGCACACGGCAAGGTCTATACCGACTCACCGATGATGGAACAGCGTGGAAACTCATAAACAATATGGAAGGTCCGTCACATGCTTCACTAGCTGTAAAGACAAAGTGGTGGCCCGTGGTAGAACGTCAAGATACGCTTTACCTTGCGACCATAAATGAGATATTGGTTTCAACTGATAGAGGAGAAACATGGAAAGTTGATAGAGGAGAAACATGGAAAGTGCTTTGTGAATCTATAGAAGGACCACTTGTTGATATGGTAATAACAGATGGAATTCCAGGGGCACAAAGCGATATGACTATCTACCTTGTGCATACTAACGGTGTATTCCGTACGGTTGATGCAGGTAAATCGTGGACACCGCTGCCCGAAGGTTTGACAGACAGAGAAATCCGTGAAATCGCTGCAGTTGAGAACACTGTCTTTGTCGGTACTGATGAAGGACTCTTTCGTCTTAATGATGAAAAATGGGAACATCTCCCGATCAGTCAAGGGGATAAGTCGGGGAAAACACTTGACGTAATTTTTGAATTAACAGCCTCAAACAACAGGTTATACGTCTCAGCAAAGAAGATCAATGCAGCAAAACGTGAAGTAAAACCAGTAGAAGTATAAGTAGATAAAGATAGCATTAGTTGGATAGAATTAACCAATTCATCAAAGGCTCAACTGTTGAATCCTGTTCTTCTTTATCGTTCAACTGATCTCGGTGAGTCGTGGGTTTCTATTACTCCGAAACAAGATGACACTTTGAAAGAAAACACATTTACGGTTGATATGCCCCCTTATTTTGTGGTTGGCAAAGATGGGAAAACCATGTTACAAGTAAATACAACGTCCAGGCTAACCGCATCTGGGGAAAAGGTAATAGCGATGACGAATAAAGGAGATTATTATTCAAGCGATGCAGGTGAAAGTTGGACACGCCTAGATAATGCTGATAATGCGGCAGATGCTTCTAATGCAGCATGGTTGAATGCAAACTTGACTATTGGTGACTGTAAGGATACAGGTCTTCAAGCTTCTAATGCAGCATGGTTGAATGCAAACACTTTCTATAGAGGTGGAACACAAGGAATTCAGCGTTCTACTGATGGGGGCAAGTCATGGCATCAATTTAATACAGGACTTGTAAATGTGAATGTCAAGCATTTAAGTGCTACTAACGATATCCTCTATGCTAACACAGAGAGTGAACTTGCCCGTTCAAATGACGGAGGTGAAACGTGGGTACGTGTTCCTATTGATACTGGTTATCACACACGTATTGTGAAATCTGATGGAAAGCTCTATGCAAGGGACAATAATAATGGGATACATCAGTTTTTCCGCGTATCTTCTGAGGACAATAGTTTCACAAGTATTCCGGGAATGCCTTCCTTTAAAAACGTAACAAAAGAGTCTCTTAAAAACGTAACAAAAGAGTCTCTGATTATTGAGATTGATTACAGTGGAATTCTCCGTCAACCACTTCCTGAAGAATTTGCTGTTACAGCCACAAGTTACTACATGAAATACAAAAACAGACTTTTCAGATGGAGGATTGGAACTCTGAATTGGTACGACACAGGGATAACGAATATGGATAAAATGGCTCGTAAGGAATCTAATCCTGATGTCCTCAATTCCAAAGATTTCAGATTTGCAGTATCAGGAGATACTGTTTACGTAGGCAGAGGCGATGGACACCTCATGCTGTCGTTTGATGAAGGAGATCGATGGACCGATGTCACTGCAAATCTTCCGTTTTCTGTTGAACGTTTTAATGCTATTACTTTCGTTGGGCAAAGTGTCTATGTAGCAACAGACAAAGGTGTTGCCCGATCAGATAATGGCACTGACTGGCACATACTCACCGATGTAGAAGGAACGCCGCTTGTAATAGGTAGGTTTGCTGAGGATGGCACAACGGTGTACGGCACAGCAAAGCGAAAAGTGTATCAACTGAAGGAGGGGGCAGACACATGGCTGCAAGTCACGTCAGAAATACCATATCCTGTTACCAGTTTTGATGTTGATGGAAATACGCTCTATGTCGGAACAAGGGGGCGGGGTGTGCTACGTTTCACGCTTGACGAATAGTATGTAGCAATCAGAAAGAAGAAATGTGTAAGTCCTGTTGGAGTTTCCAATGGGATTGGGTTGTGTTTGATTGTGTCTTAAGAAAGATTAGGGTATCACCACGGAAGTAAGGTGAGTTTGAAATTTTGCTAAGAGCGTTTTTCAATCAGTCTACCGATGAAAAAGACAACAATGCCGAGCGTTAGGAAACCCATTTCAACACCCATTGCCTTTGTTTCGCTATATTCAAACGGATTGACGAGACCTAAAAAGAGGGCAGCACCTAAACAGGCAATACCCATGAGTTCTAAAGTTTTACCAAAATAGTACAAGTGTTTCTCTTTTATTTTTGGACAAATCCAACAACATTTATGTGAATGTTGTTGGATTTGTTCCTGATATTTGTGTTAGTATAGTCTTTTAATTTGTCCCCATCGGATTAGTTTTTGCTGTGAATTCGGGTTAATTTTTGCTGTGAAGACAAGGTCGGGTAGTAGTTCGTTTAGTTCTGTGTATCCCTCTGGTCCCCATGCGATTTTGTTTTGTAGATGTCCGTTGTCAACATCGTGATAGACAATACTGAACCCGATTGCGTTGTCTTTATCTGCAATGTCTCCGAGTCGGAAGCTGAGTTCACAAGTTTTCCCATCATTGCCCCAAGCTATGGAAGTCAAAGGTGCTTTTAAGGCACCGGATTCTACACCGACAGGTATTTCATAGCGGTGTAGGTCACTTTTGCGTTGGTAGTGAAATTCATCAATATGGAGGACAAGTTGATCTTCCATATAGAGTTTAGATTGATACCTTTCAATGTGATCGTCTTGTAATTTGATTGCGATATAGAGGAACTCGCCACGCCAGACGGCTTTGAAAGAACCGCTAAAATCGTCGGATTCAGTCCATTTATATCCACTGGTTATCTCTTGTTCAAGTTTACCGGTGAGTGTATCTTCCCAAATGGGGTCATCCAGGTATCCATCAACAATAGGAGCGACCTTAACGAATTCGGCATTATATTGAAAGTTCTGCAGTTTTTCGTCAACAAGATGTCCTAATGCATAAGATAGACCTATCAGAAACAAAACACTGGTCAAGATAATCTTTTTCGGCATGTTTTATTTCTCCTATGTTCCTATGTACACACTATTAATTTTAGTGTATCATGTTTATTTTTTAGTTGTCAACAAAAAATGCATAACAAATTAGTATTGTGGTTGTGCCTATTGTTAGTGATTTTGATGCCGTTTTACGATTCAAGCGGTCAACATATTTATTACCCTTGAACGGTAGACGCGTTTACAAATGCGCCGACAAGGGTGTGGAACGTTATGCGTTGGATTTCGCGCGGTCACCCCAAGCTACTGCTTCCATTCAATATCATCAAGGGTTTGTGCTGTTGCTGCTTGTTCTAAAAGTGCGTCAAGACGAGAACGACTACGCATCCTTGAAACTTTACGGGTAATTGTATCTGGAACTTCACCGATGCGGATGTCAAGTAATCTCAAGAGGATCTCCCGTTTGGTTTGGATTTCACCTTGTTCAATGCCTTGTTCAATACCTTGTTGTAAACCTTGATTTATACCTTTTTGTATAAGGGCTTCTGCACCTGTCATAATGATGTTTTCAACCTCCTTATCATGGGTGTAGGTTTGTAATAGCTGTCGTAAGTGTTCTTGTTCCTTTTCGGGTCGTTTAAAAAATACGAGATAATACAAATAGAGTAACGCGTGTTTGTGGAGTTCAGGATTTTCAGATGCTAATGTCTCCAAACGGTCCAACGCTGCTGCCATAGTCTCTTGAATTGATGTTGCATCTGCATTTTCTTGTCGCAGCACCATCATTAAGACTTCAAAAGAATGATCAACTTCAGTAACTTTAGCGAAGTTCGTCCCCTTCACCCCATATAACAAGATCTCATAAGTTGGAACGATCTGTTCCTCTAACTGCCTGCGCCATATTTGACACATATAGGATAACAACCGAAATCCCATCAGGTGATCAACGGTGGACTGATGCTCTATCAGGATATAGATGGTGAGGTCGCCTTCTAATGTCTCGTCCTGATATGGCACGGTAAACACCATATCCGACACTAAATCCCGCAACGTGTCGTCAACAAAACTCCTATTTTCTACCTTTGTTTGCGTAAAATCAAAATGTTCTGCAAGTTCACTGGCGAGGATCTTGACTAATCCGTGTAAGTTCTCTGTTTTTTTGAATAACCATCTTGCACTTTTGTCTGCGAAATGTCCGACGTTTGGATCAAATAATGTTCGTATTTCTTCTAATTCTGTTTTTTTGCTATCTGTCTGCAATGTGTCTCCTGCATTTTATTTTTATTGTTATGATAACGTAATTTGATAATAATGTCAATACTCTGTTTGAACTTGCGGGGGTATGTAAAGTTTTTGGCATCCAGAATCACGGAATGCGCGGAGGACACGGAAAACACAGAAAAGACCGCTGCCACGGATCATCTTGCTTAGTTATGTTGCTTAGTTATGGGTTATTCTTTGCAATAAATGTTCATAGGGTGTCTTTTCCGCGTCTTCCGTGTACTCCGCACACAGTCCTACATAACGATCATGTCTATGTCAGATGACGCACGGTTGCAAACGCATCAATTGCTTTTTGGATATCTGAGTCTGTGTGCGTTGCCATTACGGTAACACGCAAACGACTTGTTCCCGATGGGACAGCAGGTGGTCGAATTGCAGGTGCAAACACATCTTCTGCAAGCAACGCCTCAGCAACGTCAGTTGCACGTTGCGGTTCACCTATTATCACCGGCAAAATCTGTGTTTGACTTGGTAATAGGGTATATCCTAAATTCGTTAAAGCAACCTTCATGGTCTCTGCATGTTTTAGTAACTGTCGCCGCAAATTCCGTGAAGAACGCATAACATTGAGTGCTGCATCTGCCGCCGCTAATGTTGCGGGGGGCAGTCCTGTCGTAAAAATAAAGCCACGTGCTCGGTTGATAAGCAAATCAATTAATATGCGTTTTCCCGCGACATATCCTCCCAGTCCACCAATTGCTTTACTGAGTGTCCCCATCTGAATAATGTATTCACCTTCTAATCCCAAATGTGCGACGGTGCCACTTCCATCTTTCCCCAATACACCGAACCCATGGGCATCATCTATAAGCAGCATTGCATTATATTTCATGGTGACTTCATATATATCCCGCAGCGGTGCAATATCACCATCCATACTAAACACACCGTCTGTTACTATGAGTATGCGATTATACCCAGAGGCCTCTGCTAATAAGGTCTTTAGGTGCTCTACATCACAATGTTGATATATCTTTTTTTTCGCATGACTGAGACGGCATCCATCAATAATGCTTGCATGGTTGAATTCATCACTTAGGATAAGGTCGCCTTCCCCCGCAAGCACAGGAATGATGCTTGTATTCGCCACATAACCTGAACTAAAGACAAGCACAGCTTCAGTGCCTTTTGCTTTTGCAAGGTTAGTTTCCAAAGTTGTGTAGCATTCAATGTTACCTGAAAGTAGACGGGAGCCACTTGCACCAGCACCATATACCATTGCTGCAGAGGCTGCTGCGGAGATAATGCTGGGATGTGTGCTTAAGCCCAAATAGTTGTTTGAACCGAGGTTCACAACATAGTTTCCGTTAAGAGTGATTACACTTGTCGGAGGACTCATCACGGTGTGAAGGTGGCGCAGCAGCCCTGCTTGTTTAAGTGCTCTGTGTTCTGTTTGCAACCATTCGTAGTAGTCCATCTTGTCACCCGATGAACTGTCTGAGGTAGATATGACTCTGTCTTAAGGCACGTTGTCGCGTCTCCAATTTCCCTTCATAAGCACGATCTTCAACTTCCACACAGACCGAACCATCATAACCGGTGTCACTGAGTACAGAGAAAAAACGTCCCCAATTGACATCACCGAGTCCCGGTAGCTTTGGTGTATGATATGACAAAGGTGTTGCAAGTATACCTACCTTATCAAGTCGTTCCCTATCTAATCGTACATCTTTCGCATGCACATGAAAGATACGATCAGCAAAGGTGACAAGCGGTTTCAGGTAATCCATCTGAAGCCATATAAAGTGAGATGGGTCAAAGTTGAGACCGAAATTGGGTGAAGGAATTTCATCAAACATGCGTTCCCAGATTGCTGGGGCATAAGCAAGGTTTTGTCCTGCTGGCCATTCGTCTTCGGTGAAAAACATCGGACAATTCTCAATGCCGACTCGGATGCCGTTGTCTGCAGCAAATTGGATAAGCGGTTTCCACATCTGTTTGAACCGTTTCCAGTTGCCGTCTATTGTGCGTGCCTGATCTCTGCCGATGAATGTGTTTACGATATCTACCGATAGACGTTTCGCTGCCAATATTAGTTTTTTTATATGTTCTCTATAGATTTCTGCTTCTGTTTCGTCAGGTGTTAGCGGGTTAGGATAGTAGCCTAAACCGCTAATCGTTATTCCTGCATCTGCAACACACTGCAGGATTTGGTCTACTTCTGTTTCAGAAAGAGCTACCACGTCAACGTGTGTTACACCTGCATACCGTCGTTCTGCTTTACCTTTGGGCCAGCACATGAGTTCTACACAATCATAACCTGTGTCTGCTGCGAATTGGACCACTTCTGCTAATGTTTGGTCAGGCAAAATTGCACTCACAAATCCGAGTTTCATACACAACCTCCCTATTTCGTTTTTCAAACATTATACTATACATGCCACAATTTTTGGGAGAAATTTAGTGTACAGTTTGTAATACCAATTCAAATTAATATTGTTCCATTAAGGAATTTCACTTTTATCGTTAGTTGGAGGTCTCTCTTCGGTAGGAGCGACCTCCTGGTCGCGACCGGGAGGTCGCTCCTACCAGAACATTTTGACAAATGGCACCTTATTTTTTAGAAATGGTATAAGTTGGGGTGAACGGCATAGAGAGTTTGTGTGCCTCCCCAAGAAACCTAAAACGAAACGGGTTCTTCTGTAGCAAAGCGTTAATAAAACACAACAAAAAATCTGTAATTCAAATATCACTGAGACCTGCGGATGTATTGCTCAATCCAGGCGGTGAGACGCGCGTCGCTTAACTGTTTCGCGAGGCCCATGGCTTTTTCAAACTCCTGATCTGCCTCTTCAGTTTTCCCTGTTTGTCTTTTTTCGTATCCTCGAAGACAACAGGCAATTGCATAATCATAAATAGCAGTATCTTTGTTTCCAAGTTTTGCATGTGCATCTCCACGGTTGTAAAAAAACTCGGCATACTGAGGTAAGATTTGAATTGCCGTGTCATAATCCTCAATCGCAGCTTCGTATTCACCAAGCTCCATCTTTGCCTTGCCCCGAATGTGGTAGGCATGAGAATATCTTGTATTGAGTTGAATTGATATGTCAAGGTCAGCAACAACATCTGCATATTGTCCGAGTTCATATTTCGCTCTGCCACGATAGTAGTAGTCATAGCTATAAGTCCGATTGAAACGGTCTATCAATATGTCAAAATTCGAAATAGCATCTGCATATTGTCCGAGTTCATACTTCAGTTTACCGCGTTGATAGTAGGTTTTCTGATAGGTAGGGTCTACCTTTATCGCGGCATCGAAATCTGCCATAGCAGCCATGTATCGATTAAGGTCGTAATACGTCCGACCACGATTGTAATAGGGATAAATATTGTCAGGGTTCAGTCTTAGGGATGTGTTATAATCTTCAATTGCTTCTTCGTATTGTTTGAGGCTCCGTTTCGCATTTCTACGATTGCCATAAGCTTTTGCGTAATTCGGTTTTATTTTGATGGCTTTATCATAGTTTGCTATCGCTGCTTGATATTGCTTTAGGTCTTGCTTTACATTCCCACGATTGATGTAAGGATGTGTATAATTTGGGTCTATTTTTATTGCGGTATTAAAATCGACTATCGCTGCCTCATATTGTTTGAGTGCCTTTTTCGTCAGTCCCCGATTATTGTAAGCAAACTTAAAGTCCGGGTTTATTTTGAGTGCGGTTTCAAAATCCGGTAGGGCAGCCTCATAGTTATTAAGTTTATAATTTGTCCAACCGCGAGCATTGTAAGCATAGACATTACCAGGATCTAGTTTGATGGCGATGTCATGATCAATCATCGCTGCCTCGTATTGCTTTAGGTCTCCCTTCACATTCCCACGATTATTGTAAGCTTGAGAATAATCCGGTTTCAATCTGATAGCGGTATCATAATCCGAGATGGCAGGCTCATATTGTTTGAGGTGTTGTTTCGCCAATCCACGATTGTTATAGGCAATCGCGAAATCGGGGTTAATACTGATGGCAACATCATACTCCGCGATGGCAGCCTCGTATTGTTTGCGTGCGATTTTTACATTTCCACGATTGTTGTAAGCATTTGCATAATCGGGCTTGAGTCTGATAGCAGTGTCGTAATCAGCGAGTGCTGCATCGTATTGCTTCAGATGGTAACTCGCAAGTCCACGATAGTAGTATGTCTTCGTATCATCCGTTTTATGCGTGAGTGCCGCCGTGAAATCCGATATCGCTGCCTGATAATTGCCTAAATTAGACTGCGCCCTACCCGACTTAAAGAAAAACTCGGCAGATAGATTACCGAGCGGTGTGCTTTCCCATATTGATTTTGCCTGTTTCGCCTGACGTATTAACGTCATCAAGGCATTTGATGGGACAACGATATGATGTTTTTGCCATTTCCCGTTTGACTTGAAGTATACCCCTATCACTTCGCCGTTGTCGTTTAACGCAGGGGTGCCACTGGGCATTTGTGAGTTCAAAGATGTCATCTCAAAGTACTCTGCTGGATATATACCATGCCGACTTGTAATGATACCTCCTGTGGCACTCCCCGCAGTGTATATACTATCACCTATTTTGACTGAATCGCTATCACCTATCGGCAGGGGTGTGATTCCGAACGTTGTTACTCTCAGCAGCACCAGTTCGGTTTTCGGGTCTACTGCTGCGATATCCTCAATGACATATTTTCTGTCTTTACCGGCCAACACCGCAGTACCAGCGGCTGCGCCTTTGATAACATGAGCGTTGGTCACAATCAAAGTGTCAGTGACGAAGAACCCCTTCCCGAAACGGATTGGGACGTTGTTCTTGTCTGTCATCTCCAAATTGACTGTGGTCGTTATCTGCTCGACTGATGCTGTGGTCGCTATCACGCATATCGGCAGACAAATAAGAGTGATTTGCGTCAATTTGCGCATAGATTTACCTCAATGAATGTGTAGTGAGTATATGTCATAAGTATATACTACATTATGGCAATTTTCAAGCGCGATAATATGGTAGGGCAGAGGCATTCAATTGTCAAAATGTACTCTTGTAGGAGGGGTTTTCAACCCCGATTTCCCCAGTTTCTGTAGGAGCGACCTCCCGGTCGCGACCGGGAGGTCGCTCCTACCTTAAAAAACATAAGTTAGAATTTGTGCTTAATTGACAATTGAATGCCTCTGTATGGTAGGGGTGTGTAAATATTTTTGCATGCTTTGAATGGAGTGTAATGTATTTGTCTGAACCAGGATTTTCAGGATTATCAGATTTTCAGGATGATGAGTTTGAGGTATTACGTACCATTCATTAGTTGGCATAAATCTGTATCAAAAACTATTGATGAGGTAATCCCGGGGAATGCCTAAATGGCATTCATACCCGCCAAATGCCTAAATGGCATTTGTAGCGTTGATTTGGGGGAATGCCATAAGGCATCATACCGTTGATTTCTTGATTTGGTAATCTGTAAATTCTGAAAATCCTTGTTCAGACAGAATCGCGGAATTTGCGGATGACACGGAGAAGATACCTACGATAACCCGTCTTGATTAGGGTAATTTTTATTCTAAGAGAGAATCCTGATGCAGCAGTCTTTTCTGCGTTTTCTGCGTTTTCCGCGCATTCCGTTCCTACCAGAATCGCCACATGCCAAAAGCTTTACACACCCCTTCTGTATCGTTTCCTTGACAACTTCATGAAAAGATATTAAAATAGAACTGAAAGACATAGGGTAAATCAGCAAAAAAAAAAATGGAGTATACCGATGAATAACCAGAATATAAATAATGAAGAGCTTAATATAGATAGAATGGTACTAATACCAGCAGGTGAATTCCAAATGGGAAGTGCCGATGCCGATCCAAAAGATTATGAACACCCGTTACACACTGTTTACACTGATGCATTTTATATAGATGTGTATGAAGTGACAAATGCAGAATACAAAGCATTCGTAGAGGTAAACCCAGAGTGGTGGAAGGAGAACATCTACCAAGGATACAGCGAGGGATATTTAACGCATTGGCGAGATAATACCTATCCCGAAGGTATAGGGAATCATCCTGTTATTTTTGTAAGTTGGTATGCAGCGATGGCATACTCAAAGTGGGTGGGAAAGCGTTTACCTACGGAAGCGGAATGGGAGAAGGCAGCACGTGGTGGTTTGGAAGGTCATAAGTACCCGTGGGGCGATACTGAACCCAATGGCACACAGTGTAATTTCGCAGATAAAAACACAAATTTTAAGTGGTCAAATATGGATGCAGATGATGGATACAAATGGACAGCCCCTGTAGGAAGTTACCCTGCTAATGGATATGGTCTATACGATATGGCGGGTAACGTGTGGGAGTGGTGTCTGGATGCATTTGATTATCAGACTAACTACACTGCACTAAGGCGTAATCCAATTGGTGGTCATGATAGTATTACAGATTTAGTAGAAAATTACATGGATGCATGGACTGAACGTGCTATGCAGAGGGGAACATTTGACCGCAGGACAATTGACCACAGGACATTTGACCCCGATGCTGTACATACAGAACGTGTTTATCGCGGTGGTGGATGGGACATTGAGGCACAATTCTTGCAAGTAACATTTCGCTCTAACTATCCTCCTGTGAATACAGAGAGTAGTCTCGAGTTTCGGTGTGTGAAAGATGTAACCTATTGATTCTGTTACCCTTTCTAATGCAATGAATTTTGATTCAGAATTGAAAAATATGATACAATGTTACTGCATAAATATAATAACGCAATAAGTAGTTTTGGGATTGTGTTTTTCTGTTAGTTGTCAGGTGAAAAGAATTCATCAAGACATTTTCCCACAACACACTCAAATTGAAATCCATCAATACAATGCTTAGGAAGTTTACTTCCTATGTATATAGCACAATCACAATCGCTTGCCAACAGATAATCTTTTGATTCTATAAGAATATTTGCTAATTCTTCATTGTTAACATCTATTACAGGCAATCCTTTTACAGAATTTGCCACCCCACAATCTTTATTAGTCACATTCCAATCAAAACTAAACTGTTTTCCACCTATCGAAACAAACTCAACTTTATTATTCATGTTTTTCCTCTATTTATTCAGGATTAAATGTAGAATTGCGTTTCCCGTTATTTTCAACAAAAATTTTCATTCTTAACATTTTACATTTGCTTAAAAGTCAAATTTAACTTGACAATCTGCTTATTTTACGTTAGAATATATGAACAGTTCAGGATAGACCCTGCTCTGAAATTAAAAAAACGACCGCCAAACACTCTATGGAGGTGGCGGGTATTGCACCCGCGAATACCAGGTCCTAACCCTAATAGTCATTCTGCTTCACCCCCATATTGAGTGTTTGGTGGTCTTCTTAATTATACGATTAATTCCCACCAAATTACAAATAAAACACCAAACATAGAGATGACAGTTATTTTTTACACTCTTTTAACCCTTTTTTTCTTGACATTCCCACTTCTTTAATTGTAGACTCTTTAACAGACCAAACTATAACACCATCAGACTATGGGTATCCCATATCTAATGCAAATTAGGTGTTATGGTTTGGTCGCCAGGGATACCCACTTCTTTTGTGTGAGAAGTTGGGATTTACTGGATGACCAAACCTACAATTTAAGGGATACAATATGATTAAGAAATTTTTAAGATCAATTATTGGCAGCGAGTTTCCACCCAAACACGCACGTTTATGTCATCAATGTCGAACTGCCTATACTGTTGCAGGTATATTCAATCCTTGGAAACCCCCCTTGGGCTTTGGAAAAATAGAAGACCTTCTCCATTCATTTGCCTTATTATGTCCTAAACCTTGTGGTGCACTAAGTTCAAAACCCATGCAACCTCGAATAGGGTTCAGATTGAGAGAGTTCTTTAGAGAATCTGGGATGAAATGTCATGATTGTAGAATCGCCACATTAACAATGATAACAATTGTCAATGTTATGACCGCCACATACAAAACCTTTATTTCAACTCCTAGCCTAACGGGTGAAACACACCTATTAAAAGAAAAAAATCTTATTTGCAACGAATGTTTACATGTTTTTGAGGATTTAATGAGTGGTTAGAAGAAATAACCTATGAGGAGCATAAGAACATTCTTTCTTATCAGCCAACAGCACCGATAATCTCATTAATATCCAAGTTATTATTGTCATTTCTCACCTCATACTTTCGTTAATAAACTTACCGAACATATCATCATGATTTCGGTAGTTGTATTTATAGCCTGCTTCCGCCACATATAGCGGAGTGTATGCTGTTTGATAATGATGGTGTGAACCATACCAGGCACGCTTGAGAAGCGACCAAAAGCCCTCTATCGTGTTTGTTATGCGTTTCACCATCAACAAATTGCTCCTGATGATTGATAACAGCGTGTTTCATCTCTTTGCCGATAAGGTTGTAAGCCTGAAATTCGTCTGTTATCAACTCAGAATCTTTAACATTGACGAAACTCCTGATAAATTCCAGGATTTTTCGTCCGGTAAGTTGTTCAGCAAAGATAAGAAATTATCAGAAAAGCAACTCTGCTTTTTTGATCTTATAGGGGGTTACCGCCCCCTATTTTCCTACCTATATTATACCATTTTTCAATGTCTTATGTCAAGGGAAAACCCAGTATTTATCAGGGTTTTCGGGGCTTTTTAAAGTTATTTCTCTCCCTAATTTGACACTCAAGTTTTTTAATGCTATACTTAACAAAATAGGATTAAACAGCTTAAATAAAAAACCACTTTGTTAAGTATAGCAGGAGGAAATCACTATGCATATACAACAAAATGATTCCCAAGTCGAAATACTTCTTGAACAGGTTGAAGAACTTATCAAACGGAACTTTCAACTTGAAACAGAATCTATTCTCTTGACAAAGAAGTAAAGCAACTACGAAAAGACGTTGACTATCCAGAACTAAAACAAATGCGTGAGACACTTGGGGTTTTCACACCTTTTTGGTGTAAAAATTGAAATTTTCAAATCCCAAAACTACTTGTTGCGTATAATAATACCAATTTTAATTGTTTTTATTCCATTCTTCCGTAGGTCCAAATCAAGAAATCAACGGTATGAATGCTATATAGCATTCCCCGGGTATGAATGCCTTATTGGCATTTCCCGGGTAAAGGCACGAAACCCGACAGGATAGCCACAATCAACACATGTCCGGTTTCGCTTCGCTCTACCCGACCTACGGAAATGATATATTATAAAGTAAAAATGGTATAAGGAAGAAATCATGACTCCGAAACAACGTTATTTATTTGACGTTACAGGCTACTTACACATTGAAAATGCTGTTACAGGGGACGCACTGAAAGCGGCGCAAGCGGCTGTTGACAGGTATATCCACATGCCACTTGATAAACGTCCTGAAGGATTTACGACACGCCCACGTGATTTAGAACCCGGCAGAGGGGGTAGATATGAACACGGCTTCGCGTTTGACCGATCACTTGAAGCGATGACGGTGCATCCCGCTATCTGGTCCCTTGTCAAAGAATTTACCTTTGATATGCCACGTTTTGTGTCGGGGACGCTCACACTGGAACAGCACAATCCTGACAGACAACCGATGGGAACAAATCCTGCTGGTTTGCACTGTGCAAGAGAGGGACGGCACTGGCTAACCCGCTACGAGATTAAGGATAATCGCATCTACTGCAACGATTTCGTGGCGTTCTTTTATTTGACAGACGTGCATCCTGGCGATGGTGGACTGATTGTTATACCGGGTTCACATAAAAGTCAATTTGAGCGACCTGAAGACCTGCTGACACCCGGACCGGATGGCATTGATCCTGAACCGAATCCCGTTTTCACCAATATCACACCGAAAGCAGGCGACTTTGTTGTCATCTCTGAACTCTTGACACACGGTGTTTTGCGATGGAAACCGAGAGATCGGGATAGGCGATTCCTAATTCTTCGGTATCGTCCGCAATATGAAGGCAAAGTCGGGCTGCCAGAGGCAATCGTCAATCGCTTGTCACCAGAGGTGCAGGAATTGACAAAAACCGCGTCTTATGGACATATTAAGAACATTGTCAAACAGGATATCGTTCAATTAACTGCTTAGTGCCTAAGGAGCATTTTAGGAGGGAGTGCCAATGAAAACCACACACTATCGCGCTTGTCTTGTTGGCTGTGGACGGATGGGTGGTACGATTGATGAAGAGGTGAAAGGAACACCACACGGTGCTTTACCGTATTCGCATGCAGCAAGTTATACCGTTTGTGAACGAACAGCACTTGTCGCCGCTGCAGATGTTGTTGAAGAAAAGGCACAATATGTTTGCGATAAGTGGGATATCCCGAAATATTATCTCGACTATCAAGAGATGATAATACAGGAGAAACCTGATATTGTCAGCATCGCTACGCGTCCTGGTAACCATGCCGAGATCACACAATTTGCTGCAGAAAACGGTGTGAAAGGTATCTATTGCGATAAACCGCTCTGTGCTTCAATGGTAGAAGCGGACGCTATGTTGGAGGCGTGTGAGAAATATGACATCAAATTCAATCTTGGTACACAACGTCGGTGGACACCCGGCTACATGAAAATGCGTGAAATCCTTGAAAGCGGGGAGTTAGGTGAGCGGCGTTCTATCATTGCTTATACGGGGGGTTCTGCACTATGGGGATATACACACGCCGCCGACTTAATCCTCTTTTTAGCAAGCGATTCACCGATAGAATACGTCCAAGGCAATGTCGCTGTTGCTGATGCTGACTTTGAGGACAACCGCACCGAGTCTGATCCGAGCATTGTTATGGGATTTATCCGTTTTCAGAACGGTATTAACGGTATCAGTGTTCCCGGTACCGCTTACGAATTTGAGGTGAATTGCAGTGAAGGGACAGTTCGTTCTCTCAATAACGGTCTCGGTTTTCAACTTCGCAAACGGCAGGGACAGTTTAATGAAATTTTAGATACGCAATTTCCTCCCTTTCAACGCAAAAGCGGCACCGTGGGATGCATTGAGGACATTGTTGAAGCGATTGACACTGATACAGAAACACGAGGTAACATTCAACTCGCGCATCGTAGCACCGAAATGGTCTTTGCCATCGTTGACTCGCAACGGCAGCAAGGCAGACGTGTGAAGATGCCGATGGAAAACCGGGAACTCTATCTCGGAAGGTGGTAAACTGTTAACTCCTTCCAGCAGGTCTATTGACATTTCTTTTCGTTAGGGTTATTTAGTTTTAAGAATTATTAGTTTTTAAGAATTATTAGTTGATGAGTGTTACTGGCTGTTTATATCGTAGGTCGGGTAGAGCGCAGCGAAACCCGACAGGAACGAAACGTGTCGGGTTTCGCTGCGCTCTACCCGACCTACAGAAGGTTATGACCTACAGAAGGTTATATTGAAATGTGAAAAAATATAGCAGAAAAACCGAAAACTAAATAACCCTGCCTTCCCGTAGAGATGTTTGATAAAGTTTAACAAACTATACACTATACTTAGAAACTTAGAGGGTGCAAGAAATGAATAACTACAGAGACATTATTACTATTGAACAAGGCAAACGCAGTGGACAGCCGTGTATTCGAGGAATGCGGATCACTGTTTACGATGTTTTTGAATATCTGGCATCGGGTATGACAGTAGCAGAAGTTCTTGATGATTTCCCCGAATTAACCGAGACCGACATTCGTGCTTGTTTTGCGTATGCTGCGGACAAGGAAAAATCCCAGATGGTCGTTTATAACTGATATTAGATATAGGAGATCAAATCAATGTTTAAAAACCTTTATGTTTTGGTAAGCATTATTGGCATGGTTCTTCTGTTAGGTTATGCCACAACTGCTGAAAACCCGCAACGTCCAGCAAGCACACGTTATGAACAACGTCCGCCAAGCCGAGACGGTATCGGCAAAATCTATATGGGACGCGAAATATCGGAGGTGATGGGACATCTCGCTGCGGGATGGTTAGAACGCCCAGAACGTGAACGCGAAGAGATGCCGAATACGCTTATCGGGCTGCTGAAACTGAAAGAGGGTGATGTTGTTGCGGACATCGGTGTTGGCACTGGGTATATTGCGCGGCGCATGTCACCGAAAGTCGGTAAGACCGGAACTATCTACGGTGTTGAAATTCAGCAGGAGATGCTCGACATTCTTGCAAAGAAAATGGCGGAGGAAGGTATTACGAATATCAAAGGGGTGTTAGGCACGATTACCGACCCGAAACTGCCACCGAATTCGGTTGACCTTGCCATTATGGTAGATGTCTACCATGAGTTTTCGCATCCGTATGAGATGATGCGGAATATCTGCAGTAGTCTCAAAGTTGGTGGTAGAGTGGTTTTTGTAGAGTACCGCTTGGAAGATGACAGTGTGCCGATTAAACGTTTGCACAAAATGAGTGAATTGCAGGTGGTGAAAGAGATGACACCGCATCCGTTGTCTTGGGTAGCAACGCATGATGATCTGCCGTGGCAGCATGTTATCATTTTTGAAAAGGTAGCAGGAGAGTAGAAAATTAAGACCTGTTCAATAGAGGGAAGCAACTCGTGACTGAAAATCAAGCTTCACCACATGATCACCTCTGGCAAGGAGTGACAAAGAATCATTTAGGCCAATACAGTGCTGCTATTGCTGAGTTTAGTGCTGCTATTCAGCGCAACCCTAATTTTGCAGAAGCTTACTACCGGGGATTAGTGAAGTATGATCTCGGTCAATATAAAGCTGCAATTACTGACTATGACGATGCCATCCGACTCAAACCTGATTATGCGCTTGCTTATTACGATAGAGGAAATGCAAAAATAAAACTCAGTCAAGCAAGGGAAGCAGAACAAGATTGGCAAACCGCACTGAAACTTGCAACCCAAACAGGCGATGTAAAACTTAAAAACGAAATTGAAAGCGTCCGACGCAAATCTGTTAATTTTCAAGTTAAGCAGCCGAACTTGAAACCTAAACGAAAGAAAGTTGTCCACTATTCTGAAAATCAAGCCAAAACATTTACACCTCAAGTTAAAGAGAAGTCTGTCCACTATTCTGAACCTCAAATCACAGAGATTGTTGCTGACTATTTTAAATCACTTCGTATCGCTTCACCGGGTTATAGTATCAAGCGCGAGTATATAATCCAAATGGGCAGCGACCAACGCAGAGCAGATGTAGTGTTTCTTAGAAATGGAAAACTTGTCGCAATTGTGGAGTGTAAGAGAACGGGACGCGTCGAGAACGGTATTGAACAGTTACATTCCTATCTCTGTGCAACCGATACCTATTTGGGGATATTTGCTAATGACGGTGATCCTAATAAATGGTTTTTTTGGGAGAATCATAGACACAACAACTTTGTAGAAATTGATCGCGAAACTTTTGAGAACTATGTTTATAATCACGATAAGGCAATAAATGATAGAGAAGACAAGATAAAAGCGGAGGTACAAAGAGAGATAGACGCAGAAATTAGAGAACGCGTGCGAAAAAGCACGGATACGGATGCTGTCAGACAAAACGAAACGGATCGCATAAGAAAAGAGGTATTAGCAAATATTGACAGAACGACAGTAGTGAATAGCGTGAGATCGCAAATAGCAGAGCAAGCAAAAAGCGGATTGTTAAGAAAAAGAGATGAAGAAAATCGCAAACGTGGACGCGAACAAGGTTTTTGGTGGACTATCTTTGGTATTGTCGGAGTTGGGATTTTAATAGCAGTACTAATGTCAGCGGGGTAATTCAACTAGTGGATTATCTACTCTTACATTGTAGGTCGGGTAGAGCGAAGCGAAACCCGACATGATGCCAGCTATTTGAATTAATGTCGGGTTTCGCTTCGCTCTACCCGACCTACAAAATAAGTCTGGACAGGACACTAGGCTTCGTTCTTGATTACTACGGCGTAACCATTGTTGGAAAAAAAGGAGCAGACGCATGAAAGCGATTTCTGAAGCAAAGAAGCACCTTCGGGACCGTTATCGTCTCGAGGAGGGTTTTGTGGGAGTTGGCATTGGTCGCCATGAAAATTCCGAGGCGTTACGGGTTTATGTGGTAGACGCACATTTTCCCATCGCGCAAAAATTCAAAAACGATGCAACATTTGAGGGATTTCCTGTCGTTGTGGAAGTGACAGGAAAAATCCGCACACTTCCATCCTAAGGTTCCATCGTAAGGAATGAATTTACCAGATCACGTAAAACCTTGCTGACTCCACGCGTGCATTTGGCGTTAGTTTGCTATAAAATGTAGTAACCAACAACGGTGGAGCACAGAACCCACCTACAATAGAAAAACACGACGTATTCTTCGGAAATTAGATCTATGGGATAAACTGATAGGTTCACACAAATTGGTAAAAATGCTTATGGGCAGGAGTTTTTTGCTGCTTTGAAAACAGAATCAATAGCACCAAACAGGACAGGCAAATTATCCACAATAAAACTCGTTCGATTTTGGGTGGAGGTTTCGCCGACAAGATGTCCAATCTGCCAGAACGTTCCATCGCTGACAATACCAAACACAGGGTGTTCCGTATCTTCGTTAATCTTTTGCGCGGCGACTAACTCCGCGAGACATTGTCCCCAACCTACCTCAAAATCGTTCTTCTTTGCCTCAACCAACATTATCAACGGTGTGCCGACAACGAGTTTACCCAACTCAGATCGTGTTGAAATGAAATAATCTGGTGTACCGCTCAGCACATCATCATAGGAAATCGGCTTTTTTATCCAGAGTGCGTAATTCTCAGCATACCCTTTATAGACTTCACGCAAAACAGGGAAGATAATTGCCTCACACCTTGCGCCTTCGGAGGTAAGAACATCAATATATTCGCGGTTAAAATCAAACTCTTGTAGAAATTGTTCCGAAGGACTCGTGCCGTTTTTAGGCTCTATAAAGTCATTTTCCACATGCCGTATCCCAAATCTCTCTTGAACATCAGGGATCGTTTTGAAATCACTAAATGCCATTCTGTTGCACCTCAACAAAATCTCCTGCTTGCCATTCGGTATGGAAGGGCGCGGTTTGAAACCGCGCCCTACTTTTTAATTTATACGTCGTTCTTTGAGATGTCCCCATCGGACAGGTAGTTTGCCTCCTGGTTCAACAGCTGCAGGAGTGTCCATTGACAGATTGATTTCAGATGCATCCAGCGCAGTTTTCCAGATAACGACCTCATCAACGCGGCCAATATAATGTTCACGATTGCCTTCACTGTTACGACCAATCGCGACAGGTACATCATTTGTATCTATTGTACCTGTATGCGCTGCCGACAACACTTCAACACCGTTCTGATAAAGTCGCATCATCTGACCATCGTAGGTAGCCGCGATATGGCTCCATTCATTCGTTGGTAACTGCGGTGTTGTGCCGCTTCTACAAAGTTTTTCTTGTCCACCATCAACTGCGATGGTAAAACCGATTCGCCCCATTGTTCCGGCTTGTTCGTAGAAACCGTATACCATCCACGGTGTTGTGTCGCCTGCCCAACACTTGTTGACGATGCGAAACCACTCATTTGTAAACTGCGTCGGGTAGACCCACGCCATCAACGTAATCTGCTCGGTGATGTCCAACGAAGGCGAATCGGGAACTTCTACCCATCCCCCCGCTGCGCCACTGAACTCTACCGATTTACCATACTTACCTTCTGCCCATTGCACTTGGTGGAGCGTGCCATCATTATTATGGTTCGATTGGTCTTTTGTTGTGTTCCCACTGCCCTCATCAAATGGGAGATATAGGACTATATCCGCATCCTTTACCGCTTCACTCACGGTTGCCATGATACTTAAACTCAAAAACAAAAATCCAATCACCAAAATCTTTAAGTTCATTTCTTCCTCCTGTATTGTGTCATACAATAGATACAGTTGCCATGCACAAAGAACCTTTCCGCACACAAACAACTATGATATGTTTATATTTTGCCAAGGATTTCACCACTGCTTGCTTACCACTTTCCACGCCGGTGGAAAACATTCTTAACTAAGCATGCTACGAGGTGGGAACGCTATTTAGCAAACTAATAGAAGTATAACATTTTACACCCCAAAAAGCAAATATTTTATATGGAAAGGCAGAAGCATTCAATTGTCGGGTTTCGTTGTTGTTGTTGGAGGGGTTTCTAACCCCGATAGCAGAGTGGAATGGCATAAAATCGGGGTTAGAAACCCCTCCAACAAGAGTTTCATTTCTTAAATTGACACCTATGGGTAGAGCTTGGGAAACCCGACCTACGAAATAATGTAAGATTATCATTTAGAAATCGTATAACATAGGTTCCTTAAGGTAGGAGCGACCTCTCGGTCGCGACCAGGAGGTCGCTCCTACAGAAGCTGGGAAATCGGGATTGAAACCCCTCCTACATAGAGTACATTTTGACAATTGAATGCCTCTGCATCCCTAAATCAAAAAAGTATTGACAATAAGACCTTTAACATCTTAAAATTGAATCGTCGTTTTTAAACTTTTTGATTGTCGTCACGTTACATAAAACAATATTCTGTATGACAAATTTTATATCGCAAGCCACATTGAAAAAGGAGTGTATTCCAGTGAAAAGTGCTAAAAGTTCTGTTCCGCTAATAGTAATGTTAATATGTTTGTGCATTGTTGTGTTGGGACTGCCGATTGCTTCTGCAGAACACCATGAAACTAAAGAAACCACAGTGAGTTATAGCCAGGATATCCGACCAATTTTGGCGGATAGCTGTTTTGCCTGCCACGGGCCAGACGAAAAAACTCGGCAGGGAAACTTTCGCCTTGATACGAAGGAAGGTGCGTTTTCTGACCCAAGCGGATTTCCGATTCTCGTTCCTAATGAACCAGAAGAGAGTGAGTTGTATCTTCGCATTACTTCTGAAGACGAGTTTCGTCGGATGCCACCAGAAGATTTCAACAAAACGTTAACAGAAGAACAGATAGAGACCATCAAGCAATGGATAAGCGAAGGTGCTAAGTGGGAGGAACATTGGGCATTTACGACACCTGTGCGTCCAACACTACCGAAGGTCACTAACAGTGGTTGGGTAAAAAATCCGATTGATGCGTTCATACTTGCACGGCTCGAAAAAGAGGGATTACAACCTGCTGGAGCAGCCGACAAACGCACACTTATCAGACGCTTAAGTTTCGACCTTACAGGTTTACCACCAACACTTGAAGAGATACATAACTTTCTTAACGATGATTCCTCCGATGCTTACGACAAACTCATTGATAGTTACATGAAAAAGCCTGAATATGGCGAGCACATGGCGCGTTTCTGGTTAGACGTTGCTCGGTATGGCGACACCCACGGACTGCATTTAGACAACTACCGTGAGATGTGGCCGTATCGGGATTGGGTTATTAAGGCATTCAACAACAATATGCCTTTTGACCAGTTCACGATTGAGCAGTTAGCAGGGGACCTATTACCGGAACCGACCCTTGACCAACGTGTTGCAACCGGTTTCAATCGGTGCCATGTTACAACAAGCGAAGGCGGTTCTATCACTGAGGAATACTATGTCCGATATGCTGTTGATAGAGTCAATACCACGTCAACTGTCTGGATGGGATTGACTGCTGGGTGTGCGCAGTGCCACGACCATAAATATGACCCGATTTCACAGAAGGAATATTATCAACTTTTTGCGTATTTCAACAATATCACTGAAAATGCGATGGACGGTAATCGTAAGGATTCCCCACCGGTAGTGAAGTTGCCGACAGCAGAGCAAAAGGCACAACTTGAAAAATATGATGAACAGATAAAGGATTTGGACGCACAGAGCAAGGGTGCTCTACCACATATTGATGCTGCACAAATTGCTTGGGAAAACAGAATGCCGCGGTGGACACATATCAAACCAGAGGTCGTGCTTTCGCAAGGTGGGGCAACGGTTGAAATCCGAGATGACAATTCCGTTTTAGCAAGTGGCACGAATCCAGATAAAGAGGTATATGAGGTTATTGCTAAAATACCACCTGGTAAATGGAGTGCCGTGCGATTGGAAGCGATGCCTGATAGTTCCTTACCCGGAAGTGGTATCGGACGTAGTGATAATAGTAACGTGGTTTTGACCGGTTTTTTGGTTGACATTGTTCCACCTTCAGAAGCGGAACACGCCTTAAATTCTGCTAAGGAAGCTGCACAGAAGGCGGCTGAAGCAATACAGCAAGCAGCAGAAGAAGCAAAAAGAGCAGAAGAAGCTGCAAAAGCAGCAGAAGAAACACCATCAGAAAAGGGGGCTGACAAACCTGCTGAAGATGCACCAGTTGAGGAAACAGCACCCGATGCAGATGGGACGCAAGACGCAGAAAAACAAGGTGAAGATGCTGCTACAGATCAGAAGCAAGAGATTGAAAAACCCGCTGAAGAAGTAGCAACAGAAAACAATGCAACACAACCCGCGGAAGAAACAGCAGAACCTGCAGAAGCCAAAGACCCTTGGATATCTATTCCCATTATAAAAGCCTGGGCAGACAAAGAACAGGCAAACGGTGATTTTGTCATTACCAATGCTATTGATGACAATGCTGAAACAGGATGGGGATTGGAAAGCAATAATAATCGTGGGAACAGTAGACAAGCGATCTTCCTTGTTGCAAATCCGTTGGGAAGTGAAGCAGGTGGATTGGTCAGAATTCGTCTTAAACACGAATCTCAGCACGCTAAACACCACTTCGGCCGGTTCAGACTTGCTGTCACTGATGCACCAACAATTTATCCGATAGGTTCTAAAGTATCGCTTGGGAACTGGAATTCTGTTGGTCCTTTTACTGCAGAACACGGCAACATTGCTTTCTATAATGTTTATGAACCGGAAACGAAACCTGTCAATACGAAGGACAAATTCAAGGTCGGTTCGCAAGAATTGACGTGGAAACAACAGGCGCATTGGAAAGATGGACAGGTACATAACGATATTGTCGGTGAAAACAGCGCGACCTATCTTTATCGAAATATCGCTTCCGAAACCAAACAGAAAGCAACACTTTATCTCAGTAGCAACGATGCGTTGAAGGTGTGGGTGAACCAAGCGGAGGTGCTTGCAAGCAATATTCAACGTGATGCTGCGCCAGATACGGATAAGGTTCAAATCCAACTGAACCCCGGCAACAATGCTTTATTGCTAAAAGTTGTCAACTATTCTGGTCCGTCAGGTTTCTTCTTCCGCATGGAATCTGATGCACCGATGGTAACAGCGAACATTGTTGATACGGTAGCAGTTGACAGAGGTAAACGCAACGGTAATCAACAGACGCAAATTCGGGAATACTACCGTCGGAATGTTTCAACGGATGAAGGATTGAAGAAACTCTACGCGGACATTACGGATATTCAAAACAAGAGAAATTCTCTCAACAATTCGCTTACCACAACATTGGTGATGCAGGAACGCGCTGAACCACGCGGTGCATACCTCCTTGAACGCGGTGAATATCAACACCGTGGAGAGCAGGTTCACCCTCAGACACCCGCAGTACTACCACCGATTGTGAGAGGATCACCACCGAACCGATTGACGCTTGCAAAATGGTTAGTTTCGCGCAAACATCCACTCACTTCACGTGTTACGGTCAACCGTCTATGGCAAAACGTTTTCGGAGCTGGTATTGTGAGGACATCAGAGGACTTCGGGACACAAGGCAGTCCGCCTACACATCCAGAACTTCTTGATTGGCTTGCCACTGAATTTGTTGACTCTGGTTGGGACATGCAAGCAATGCAGAAGTTGATGCTAACCTCCGCAACATATATGCAGAGCTCACGGGTTACACGTGAAAAGTTAGAACGTGACGCGGACAACCTGCTACTTTCCCGCGCACCAAGGTATCGGTTAGATGCTGAAATCGTGCGTGATAACGCTTTGGCTGTTAGTGGGTTGTTGTATAAACGTATCGGTGGTCCGAGTGTTAAGCCTCCGCAACCGGGTGGACTCTGGAAAGCCGTTGGATTTACTGGATCCAATACTGACACCTTTAGGAAAGATTCTGGGGCTGATAAGGTGTATCGTAGAAGTCTGTACACATTCTGGAAGCGAACTGCACCACCGCCACAGATGAATATCTTGGATGCACCATCACGAGAGGCATGCACAATCCGTCGTGAACGTACAAATACACCGATGCAGGCATTGATGTTGATGAACGATCCGCAGTTCTTTGAGGCGGCGCGCGTTTTCGCAGAACGCACGATCAAGGAAGGTGGCAACACACCTGAGGAAAGAATTGCTTACATCTTTGAGATGGCAACCGCACGCGAACCGAAACCAACGGAAGCAAAACTGCTCCTTGAAACAATGCAGGCACACGCAGAAGATATGCAAGCGGACCCAGAGGCAGCCAAAGAATTGATTGCAGTCGGTGAATCCAAACCTGACCCAAAATTGGATGCAGTCGAAGTCGCTATATGGACGATGATTGCAAACCTTATCCTTAATTTGGACGAAGTTCTGAATAAGGGATGATAAAAGGAGGGCGCGTCCAGCAGGGCGTGCCCATTTGGTAAAGATTATGAAACGCATTTTCAGTCTGTTTGTATTATTAGTGATTTTCCTCAGTTGCTCAGCTGGACCAGAAGTGACAATTTCAGATGATAACCTAGCCGCAGCTGTGCGCGAAGCACTCGGTTTAGGTCCAAATGATCCTATATCACAAAAGAAATTTCAGGCATTAGAGAAACTTAGTGCTGACAGCAAAGGTATAAAAAACTTAATGGGAATAGAAAAGGCAACAGGTTTAAAGACTTTAGAACTTCGTAAGAATCAGATTGAGGACCTGGCACCTCTCTCAGAACTAACCCAATTGACAAACTTATACCTTGGGGATAATCAGATTAGTGATATAACACCTCTGACAAGTTTAACGCAGTTAATAGATTTAGATATCGTTGCGAATCAAATCAGTGATATAAATACACTTACTAACTTGACACAACTGACTAATTTATACCTCTCTGATAATAAAATCAGCGACATAAAACCACTTGCTAACTTGACACAGTTGGAGTTGTTATGGTTAGATAAAAACCAGATCAGTGACATAAATACACTTACTGATTTAACACAGTTAGCAAGATTAGGAATTGAGTTGAATCAAGTTAGTGACATAAAACCGCTTGCAAAGTTGACACAGTTGACAACGTTATACCTCTCTGATAATAAAATCAGCGATATACAATCACTCACGAATTTGACGCAATTGGAAGTGTTATCACTAAACCGGAATCAGATCAGCGACATGAAACCAATCACGAATCTAATACAGTTAAAGGAATTATACCTCACGGAAAATTCAATTCAGGATATGGAACCGCTCCGAAAACTCAAGAAACAACTTCCTGATCTGGTTATTGATATTGAGATTCCTCCAGCAGGAAACTAAAATACTCCAATAGTCTAACGAAATATTATGTTATGACGAGTCCATTTGTGACAATACCAGATTCCAACTTAGCCGCCGCAATGCGCGAAACGCTCGACTTATCTCCAAGCGATCCTATCCCACAAAATCAATTGGAAAAATTAGAGGAACTATACGCTGGCGAAAAAAATATAAGAGATTTAACAGGATTGGAAAAAGCCGCGGGTTTAAAGGTCTTAAATTTTTACAAGAATCAGATTAATGACATCACACCACTTGAAGGATTGACCCAGCTAACAGAGTTGATACTCTACGACAATCAGGTCAGTGACATCACACCAATCGCTGGACTGACACAACTTACAACGCAACTATACCTCAGTGGAAACCAGATCAGTGACATCGCACCACTTGCTAAATTAACACAATTAAAAGAGTTAAACATTGGTAAGAACCAGATCAGTGACATCACACCACTTGCTAAATTAACACAACTGAAAGCGTTACACCTCTATGAAAACCAGATTAGTGACATCAAACCACTCAAAACATTGAAGCAGTTAGCAAAATTAAACCTCGGGTATAATCGAATTAACGATCTCACACCAATCGCTAACTTAACTCAAATAACAAGTCTATACCTTCATAATAATCATATCAAGGATCTTACGGAACTTGTAAAATTAACGAATCTTAGATCTTTATTGCTCGGTCATAATCAAATTAGCGACATAAAACCGATCGCGGAATTGTCTCAGTTGGTATACTTGGAGATGCAAAACAATCAGGTTAGCGACATCACACCGCTTGCTAACTTAGCGCAATTGACAAACTTACTTCTTGATAGGAATCAAATAAAGGA
The DNA here is from genome assembly GCA_012270795.1 of Candidatus Poribacteria bacterium. Classification (GTDB taxonomy): domain Bacteria; phylum Poribacteria; class WGA-4E; order WGA-4E; family WGA-3G; genus MSPOR6. The sequence goes on along the minus strand of JAAXHO010000170.1, from coordinate 37,085 downwards.
CATTATACCGCTTGCAGAATTGACACAGATAAAAGAATTATACCTCAGCAAAAATTATATCAGAGACATTACACTACTTGCTGGATTGACACATTTGACAGACTTATGGATTAAAGACAATCCAATTCAGGATATGGAACCGCTCCGAAAACTCAAAAAACAACTTCCTGATCTGGCTATTGATATTGAGATTCCTCCAGCAGGAAACTATGGTGAATTATTGAAGTAATTATACACATCTTCTGTAGGAGCGACCTTTAGTCGCGACCGTACGGTCTCTTCTGTAGGGGTGATCTTTAGTCGCGACCAAAGATCACTCCTACAACTCAGAATGTAGAATTAATTGTATAATCTACTATAAAATGCTACACTATTTTGAAAGGAATATTACCCTATGGAAAATTTGACTGTAACAATACCGGATCCTAACTTGGCTGCTGCCATCCGAGAGGCACTGGGGCTACGTCCAACCGATCCTATCCCCCAAGGCAAATTGGAAGAATTAGAGAAACTACATGCCGAAGAAAAAGACATTAAAGACTTAACAGGATTGGAGAAGGCAACAGGATTAAGAGTTTTAGAACTTCAAAAGAATCAGATTAGGGATATTACGCCTATTGCTGGATTGACAGAACTGACGTACTTAGAGTTCTGGGACAACCGAATCAGGGATATTACGCCACTTGCAAATTTAAAGCAAATCACGAAATTAGGCCTCGGTGAAAATCAGATCAGCGACATCGCACCTATTAGTGGATTGACGCAACTCACAGAGTTAGGAGTTTGGGATAATCAACTTAGCGACATAAAATCTCTTGCAAACTTGACTCATATGCGGTTGCTAAACATAAGACGGAATCAACTGAGTGATGTCAAACCGCTTTCTAATTTGAAACACCTCACGCATTTATGGCTTAGCGGAAATCAAATATCTGATCTTTCCCCTCTTGCTGGTTTGGCAGAATTGACACATTTAGCATTGGATAAGAATCAAATCAGAAACATTGATCCTATAGCAAATCTAACGGGTTTAATGCGTTTACATATTAAAGACAATCTAATTCGGGATATGGAAGTGCTTCAAGGACTTTTGGAGCGAAATCAGAGTTTACAAATAGATTTTTCTTGATCAAAGGGGTGTTTTTCCTCTACCTGCAAATAGATAAAATTAAATGAGTGGATTATCAGTATTCCCCTATTTTTTATGAGAGGAACTGCTTGATTTCCTGTGGTGTTGGTAAAGAGGGAATCACACCCACCTTTTGCGTAGCCAATGCTCCCGCCGCATTGGCATAACGCATGATACTTTCAAGCTGGTCGGTGTTTAGTGAAGTAAGGTCAGTGTGCTTTATCAGTCGGGAGAGCATTGCAGCGACGAATGCATCACCAGCACCGAGTGTATCGACGACTTCAACGGTGAAACCTTCAACATATCCGTTAGCGTTTCCGTTTGTGAAATAGCAGCCGCGTTCACCTAATGTCACAACAAGCAACTTCACGTCGAGACCGAGAATCCGTTCAATGCCGCGTGGCAATTCCACATCTCCTGTAATAAACTCCCACTCTTCCTCTGAGATTTTGACGACATCTGCAAAAGGCATCATTTCCCAAATCCAATGTCTTGCCTCATCGGGGTTGTCCCATAACATCAGTCGCAAATTGGGGTCGTAGGAGATGAAGGCACCTGCAGATTTCGCACATTGAATGGCTTTGAGGGTTGCTTCACGGGTTGGGGAATGACTAAGGCTAACAGAACCGTAGTGGAACAGTGCTGCTGATTGGATATAGTCCGCGTCAATCTCATCGGGGGAAAGTTGGATGTCAGCACCTGGATGTCTATAGAACGTAATGTCTTTCATGCCATCAGAACGTGTGGCAACGAAGGCTAAGGTGGTACGGGATGTTTCTCCTGCGATGAGATATGCGGTATCAACACTGTTTTGTTGAAGCGTTTCAGTCAGGAAATCGCCGAACGGGTCTGCCCCGACTTTACCGATGAAACCCGCATCTACGCCAAGTTTGGCTAAACCGACAGCGACGTTAGCAGGGGCTCCTCCGGGGGCTTTGACAAATCCGGGAGCATCGGCAAGGGTGACATCAGGTGTCGTTGATACAAAATCGATGAGCAGTTCACCGATACATAGGGCTCTTGGCATAAGTTGAATTCCTCAATGAGAATTTGCATAGGCATGTGTTAGGAGCATTTCTTTGGCAAGTTCCAAGACTTTGACTACTTGATCTCGGTTGACAGATGGAAAATCATCTAAAAACGCATCAAGTGTTTCTCCAGTCTCTAAATAGTCAATCAGGTTTTTTATGGGAACACGGGTGTTTTTAAAAACGGGTGTGCCACTCATAATCTCTGCATCGCATGTAATGAGACCGTCTAATGTTGCGTTTTTTTGTTCATCAAATTTCATGAGTCAATTCTCCTGTACATAACGTGGGTTATGTACTCAAGGATACTTTATATCTTTGTAAATTTCAAGGTTATACCATTTCTAATTGATTATATCTCATTAGCGACGGAGATATGGTAGGAGCGACCTCCCGGTCGCGACCGGGAGGTCGCTCCTACCGAAGAGAGACCTCCAACCAACGATAAAAGTGAAATTCCTTAATGGAACAATATTAATTAGAATTGGTATTAGATAATACACATAATAAGAGAACTCTTTTTCTAATGCTTGAAGCTTAGAATGTGGTTCGTAAGGTTTGTGCTTGTCCTGTCTCTGCTGATCGGTATCCTGCATCAAAGATTTCAATGACATGTCGGGCATGCTCTGCAGTGACGATGGTAGGTTTATCCTCGCGGATCCAGTCAACGAGTTGCATGATGTCTTCGTAAACATGTGCTTCCTGTATGCTGCGATGGGGACCGACGACGTGCGGTAGTGCCCTTTTCGGTGCGTCAATTGGTTTGCCGTTGATTGTACTTCCCTCAATAGAACCTGCAGTTCCGTTTATTGCTAATCCACCTCTGATGGCGTGTCCCGCAGCTGCACCGTAGACAAAACCGAAGAAGGCTTCACCGAAGTCAAGTAGAATAAAGGTATTATCGTCCATGTCGCATGGTAGCATCTCACCTCGGAATTCACGTTCCTTGACACGCACACCAGAGAACGCAGTAACCCGCTTGACGGGACCGAGGATACCGGTCATTGTGTGTAATCCGTAAACGGTCATATCGTAGAGGGGACCGCCACCCGGTTTTCGGAAGTACCACGCTGGATTTATGTTAGAGAGGACATCGTCCCCGTGCCGAACCGATTCAGCTTCGTGGTATCTGCCAAAAGAGGAACCTGTTGCTGCCCAAGTTAACGTTCCGATAGCACCATCATCAATTAGTCTCTTAATTTCTTGATGTATTGGACGCAGCATCTGTCCGGGGGATGCGACTAATTTGACACCTTTTCGCTTTGCCGATTCAATTAGGTCGTCCGCTTCATCAACAGTGGTTGTCATCGTTTTGTTGAAATGTGCGTGGACCCCGTGCTCAATTGCGAGTTTGCCTTGTTCATAATGAATCCCTATGGGGGATGCAATGCTGACAGCGTCAACATGACCGTCTGCCAACATCTCTTCAAAAGTTTCGTAAGCGTGTGGCACATTGAATTTTTTGGATGCGGCTTGTGCTCTACAAGGCACAGGGTCACAGACAGCAGTTACCTGTAATCTATCTTGGACATCGTCTTGTGTGAGGTGCGGGAGAATGCCACGTACTGCGATGCTTCCTACGCCGACAACTCCGATGCGTACTCTGTCACTCGTTGCCATGATATTCCCTCCACGATGTTTTGTGTTCCCACCCGACTGCGTTTTTAAGTTTATCGCAATTGATAAACGATTGATGGCCTTTTAGCGTCCTGACTTTTGGTAAGAATTCCGGTTTAAAACGTTCTACCAATTCTAAGGAGGGTTCTAAAGCAGAGGTGTCATCTGCGTTGAGAAAATAGACATCGTGCGGTGGTAGCGTGTCCGCTTTTTCCATGATCAAACGGTGGGAACTTGCGACATCTTCACTGCCTACCCAACACCACAACCATGGTGTCCAACCATTTGTGGGTTTTACATTTTTTGCCATCTGTTTTCTGCGTTCTTCTGGCGTGATACCTGCGGGACGGGTGATGTAGGTTCGGATGCCGTAGGCACGCGTGTAACTTGCTAATAGGTCTTCACCACAACGTTTGGAGAAACTATAGGAATCTTCAGGGTAGCAGGGATGTTCTTCGTCTATAGGTAGGTAATCTATGGGCATGTGTGTTTTGCTAATTCGGAATCCATGTCCTAATGCACAGTTGCTGCCGGACATGACCACTGTTTGTACATCTGCTTCAATTGCGGCTTGCATGAGGTAGTAGGTGCCGAGCATATTGGTTTTGAAAGTTGCATCAAAAGGTATGCCTTTTTCTTTGGCATTTGCACGCATATCTGGATGGTCTACGGGATTAGGTTGCGCGCCAAGGTGTTGGATAGCGTCTACACCTTCCACAGCGCGTTGGCAGTCCTCAAAGTTGTTCAGGTCGCCTTGAATAAATGGTAGGTTAGCAAATTCCTCAGCGGGTTGTCTACGAGACATTAAGACGAGTGTATGACGTTCTGCTAATTCTCGTATGACATAAGTGCCGAGTCTACCACTGGCACCAGTTATCAATACTTTCATTGAAAAACCTTTCATATTCAACCTGTCGTATTGTTAAGTTGAATTCAGTTGACAGGTTTTAGTGTGTTGTTTATTATTATGGTATTATAGCATTGATGCGAATTTTGTCAAGTGAACCGCAAGAATTGTATTTTAAGTTCGTTTGACTTTTCTGAGTAGATATAGTATTATTTAGACTTACTAATAGTGGCAAAATTGAAAAGGTTTCTTTACGCTGTAATAGCAATTTGGTAAGTCCCTTCATTTACCACTGAATTGTAATATTCAAGGTATAGAGGTAAATTATTCAATAACAGCAATAAAAACATATCTTTATCTTGGTGATTGTTTAGAGGTACTCGGTGAGTTTGACACTGATTCCTATGATCTGATTATGACCTCTCCTCCGTATGCAGACCGTCGATCTAAGACGTATGGAGGTATCAACCCCAATGAATATGTGGATTGGTTTATGCCTCGTGCCAAACAATTTTTTAGAGTTCTCAAACCATCTGGTACATTTATCCTAAACATTAAAGAGAAAGCAGTTAACGGAGAACGACATACTTATGTTATTGAGTTGATACTTGAGATGAAAAAACAGGGATGGTTGTGGATGGAGGAATTTATCTGGCATAAGAAGAATAGTTATCCGGGTAAATGGCCTAACCGATTTAGAGATGCTTGGGAAAGATGTTTACAGTTTAACAAAACCAAGAAGTTCAATATGTATCAAGAATCCGTTATGGTACCAATGGGAGATTGGGCGGCGAAAAGACTGAAGAAGCTCAGTAAGGCGGATCAGAGTCGGGATACGTCAAGAGTGGGGAGTGGGTTCGGTAAAAATGTGTCCAATTGGTTAGACAGAAAGATGGCATATCCGACTAATGTTTTACACTTAGCAACAGAAACGGGAAATCGTAAACATAGTGCCGTTTTTCCGAAGACGTTACCTCAATGGTTCATTAAGTTGTTTACCAAAGAAAATGATTGGGTGCTTGATCTGTTTGCGGGTTCTGCGACGACTTGTCAGGTCGCGCAGAAGTTGTTTAGGAATTCCACTGGTATTGAAATATTTCCCCAATACTACAAGGTTGCAAAGGAGAACATCAAACCGACGCAATATTTGTTATTTGAAGATCGTGATTATGAAACCCATTACACAACATCAGATCATCTTTGGGAAAAGGTCGTAAAATTTAACTCGGCAGAAACTACTTCTTAAACGTCTATATCAAGTACCGATTTACACCGAAATTTCAATTCTCACCTACAACATTAAAAGAAAATTTCAAATCAATAAATATTTATGAGATACGCTGTAGTTACTGTGACTATCCTGCTTATATATTCTCAAGGTTTTGTTGCAATGTATTTCAGATTTTCTTTTATATCTGATGGATAGCGGATCGACCAAATTTTGACATTTGCAGCGGTATCCCCGTTCGTTGGGTAAATCGGAATAAAGATGTTAGGAAGGGGTCTCCGAGAAAATAAAAAGGTAAGGAAGCGTGGTGGTCTGACCGTTTTTCAGATGGGCAGTTTATATTCCTCCAAATAGGTTATAATCCAAGGAATTCATACACATCAAACCCATCAGTATCATAGTCTAAAATCAAGATTCCCGGGGGTCTCTCTCCAAATTTGATTCGTTCTGCTAAATCTTCTGGAAAATCAGAGTCTGTAAAGACTGAACTGACGCGTTTATCAATTCCTGTTCCTGTATACTTAACGAGTACCGTAGTAGGTGAAAGTGGATATATCTTATTTGTAATTGGACTCAAATCAATAGTTGTAACTTCAGTGTGCCCCTCATTCCACAACTTGATGCGCGATCGATCTAACAGTTCCCAAGCACGTAGACTAGCCTGAATCTCTTCTCGCTGTTCAGCAACATTGGACATAGTCCATCCAGGTCTATAATCATTGGGGAGATCTGATGGAATTTTCGGATACTCACCAAACCCAAAGGGTGATTCTCCGTAGTCGGCGGTGCGCCAATCGTCTGCTACTGCTTTAGGTGTTTCTTCTGGCTGGACTATATCCTCAACACTTTCAACATATATGTTATCTGTTGGGGGTTCAGCCGTTGTTTCGGAAGGTTCATCTGGGAAAACATCTGATATTTCATCGTTTTCTGTGTTGTCTTCAGTGATTGGATCCACAAACGTCTCCATGCCTTTGTTCGGTGCTGCTTTGCGAACTTTATTAAGTTCTGGTTTGTTGTGAACTTTTTCAAGTGTAACTGGTGGTTTCGGTTTCAAGAGAACATATCCCCTAATGCCGATAACAACGAGCAATGCCAATAGCCAATACCAGTTTTTATACCATAACATTGTTTTCCCCTCTCTGCATAAAAGTCTGTTTGTAGAAAAACAGTAACAAGGTTTTTTACAATACTTCCATTTGCAATTATACACATAAATTCATTTTTTTTCACATAAAATTGGTTCGTTTATTTGGAATTTGGTTTTTAGTATAAATTTCCTTTTTTGAATTTAAAGTTCTGCAAAACTACACCATAAGAAAACGAAAATAGGGTATAATCTTATGTGAGTTCTGTGTAAGTTTATTTCGTAATATGTAGAGGAGAAAATTGTAATGTACAATGCAGAAAAATATTTTGAAACTTTATACCACACAGTGCCGAGGAGGTATGAGTTCCATGAAACGACATCAGAAGGTTTGGTAGCATGGCAAGCCAAATTTCGTCCGGCGTTGCGGAATATTCTGGGTTTAGATAATATGGAATCTGACCTTGCTGATTATATTCCGAAAGCGGAACAACTTGAAGTTTTGGATATGGACACGCATATTCGGGAAAGTTGGTATTTGTGGGTAGAGCCGACAGTGCCGTTGCCATTTTATCTGCTTCGTCCGAAAACAGTTGCGGGAAATGTTCCTTTGATCCTTACACCACATGGACACAATCATCCGCATATCTACGCTGGTATTGCTCATTCGGAAAAAGAGGAGCAGGAGATGATAGCAGGTGAACGGGACATTGCACGTCAGGCTGCTGTGGAAGAGGGGTACATTGCAATTGCTCCGACAACACGCGCCTTCGGTGAAACGCGCACTGAAGCGGATAAGCAAAACAATAGCACACACTCATGCAGGCATCAGTTAGTACATAGCATACTTGTTGGGCGAACACCCATCGGTGAGCGGGTGTGGGACATGTCACGATTGATTGATTGGGCGACAGAAAACTTGCCAGTAGATTCTGAACGGATTGCGATTACTGGTAACTCTGGTGGTGGGACGGTGTCGCTTTTCGCTGCTGCATGTGAAACACGTATTGCTGTTGCTGTTCCGAGTTGCTATTTTTGCACGTTTGAAGGGAGTATCGGTACTATTCGGCACTGTGAGTGCAACTATGTGCCGGGTGTGATGCGGTTAGGTGAGATGTATGACGTTGCTGGTTTAATTGCACCACGTCCGTTTTTGGCAATTGCGGGGCAAGATGATGGTATTTTTCCGATAGAACATGTAAAGTTTGCATATCAACGGTTGAAAGAGATCTATACGGTTGCGGGTGTGGCAGATAGGTGTGAGCTGTTTATCGGAGATGGCGGACATCGATATTACAAAGCAGGTGCATGGGAATTTGTAAGGCAGTTCTTTGCAAAGTAATTCCAAGTCAATCAACCTATCACGGGATTACATGAACCATACACTATTTTTAAAGGTGAATATATGAAAGTAATAATCATAGTTTTCTTGGTGGTGCTAACGATTCCTTTATTAGTCTTTGCTGATGAAGATACAGATGATGTGATTCAGTTGGAAGATGTTGTCGTTACTGCGCGAAAACGCGAGCAGTTGTCTTTTGAGGTGCCTTTATCGGTTTCAACGGTTCGCGGGGGTAAATCTGATACTTTGCGTGCGTCGGGTATGGACTTGCGGTTTTTGTCGAATCGGACACCGAGTTTTCAGATGGAATCGTCGTTTGGACGTGTGTTTCCGCGCTTTTATATTCGTGGACTTGGCGATACGGATTTTGACCTGAATGCATCACAACCCGTTTCTGTGCTCTACGATGGGGTTGTGCTTGAAAATACGATGTTGAAAGGTTTTCCTGTATTTGATCTGGATCGGATAGAGGTGTTGCGGGGACCGCAAGGCACGTTATTTGGTCGGAATACGCCTGCTGGTGCTGTGAAGTTCGAATCTGCACGTCCCACACAGGTTTTAGAGGGATATGGACGTTTGAGTTACGGACGATTCAACAGCAGTAATTTTGAAGGTGCAGTATCAGGTCCACTTGTTTCGAATGTGCTTTCAGCGAGACTTTCCATACTCAATCAGTGGCGTGGTGATTGGATAGATAATGCGTTTACGGATGAGGAGGATGTCTTAGGCGGATATCGTGATTCGGCAGGTCGTTTGCAGCTGCTGTGGACTCCGATACCTGAATTTGAAGCGTGGCTTAAGTTTCATGGGCGTGATCTTGATGGGACTTCACGTCTGTTTCGGGCCAATGTCCTTGTTCCTGATGAGGGAGGTCTGGTGGATGACTTTGCACGTGATACTATTGCGCACGATGCAGAAAATGAACAGACACTCAGGTCAGGAAGGTTAACTCTTGAACTGCGTTATGACATTGGCAACTTTCAGCTGGTTTCACTGACAGGACTGGAGCGTCTTACTACATTTTCGCGAGGTGATATTGATGGCGGGTACGGTGCTGTGTTTACTGGGACAGGTGGTCCTGGAGAAATACCATTTCCATCTGAAACGGCATCTGGTATTCCCTTGCTGAGGCAATTCAGTCAGGAAGTTCGTTTGATGACTATTGGAGAAAACCGTCTTGCATATCAGATCGGGTTGTACTACTTCCATGAGTTTGTGGAGATGGAGGATTTCAACTATGATACTTTGGCAGGTGGCATTCAAGATGGTATGGCGCGTCAAGAGCAAACCGCTACAGCAGGAGCAGCATTCGCGTCAATGACATACCAATTGCTTGATGAACTGGAATTGGGTGTTGGTGTGCGTTTGTCTAATGATGCGAAAGATTATACAGCATGGCGGGACGAAGCACCAGCTGTTACGGAGGCAGGTCCACTCGGTCCCATTCATCAGAATCCAGAGGACAGGGTGTGGAGCGGCGATCTAAGTCTACGTTATGAAGTTTCTCCTAATGTGCAGACGTACTTTCGTGTCGCGCGTGGATTCCGTGCCCCCAGCATTCAGGGACGTTTACTGTTTGGCGATGAGGTCACAGTCGCAGGGACAGAAACAGTTCTCTCTGTTGAAGGTGGCACAAAACTACGTCTATTGGGGCAGCGGTTACACATGAATCTGACAGCGTTCAACTACTTTATGCAGGATCAACAGCTTACTGCGGTGGGCGGAGGTGCCAATTTCAATCGGTTGGTGAACGCTGATAGTACCATTGGACGCGGTGTTGAGGCAGAATTGATTTTCCTCTCGGTCCCTTCACTTGAGGTGTCAGCAGGACTTAGCTACAACCAGACACGCATTGACGATCCGAATTTAGCAGTGCAAGGATGTGGTGCACCGTGCAAAGTGTTGGATCCGTCCGCTTCTGCTGAAGGGACTTTTTCTATCAATGGCAACAGTTTACCGCAGGCACCAGCTTGGATTGCAGATGTGACGTTCCGTTACATACTTGAACTTCCGGCAGGTTTTCGTCTCGTTGCAGCTACAGATTGGGCATACCGCAGCCGCGTGCACTTTTTTCTTTACGACTCTGCGGAATTCAGCGATGATTGGCTTTTAGATGGTGGTGTCCGACTTGCATGTCAAATACCAAATGCCGATACTGAAATTGCACTTATAGGACGTAACGTCCTCAACGATACATCTCCCACTGGTGGTATTGATTTTAACAATCTGACCGGTTATGTCAATGAACCTCGGTTTTGGGGTTGGAGTTCGTTAGACGTTTTTGATAACATGGTTAATTATACCATTTCTATAAATTATTGTCTCATTGGACGGTTGTTATCGTAGAGGCATTCAATTGTCGAAATGTACTCTTGTTGGAGGNNAAACCCGACAATTGAATGCCTCTGGTTGTTAACGTAGTCATTCTTTAGGGCACAAACTTGCAGTTTATGTTACAAAAAGCGGACACAAACTGCAAGTTTGTGCTACAAAAGAGGGGGCACAAAAATTTAGAAATTGATTGCAGCGTTGTGTTCTGTTGATGGCGGATCTTGTATCACAGGGATAACATAGCTGTGAATTGTTGCTTCCTGTATGGTGTCAGTTTCGAGGCGCGGTTCTGGGTTCTTGCGATGGTCAAAGACAACATAATATCCTGTCGTTTGCCCTTCGGATTTCATGTAACGGACAAGTTGTTTTTTACCTGCGGCATAAGTGTTTTCCCCATCCCAAATCTTCGTCTCAATGATGTATGTGCGATTGTTATGGTAAATAACGATGTCCATGCGACCACGTCCCGTTGGTACTTCAAGATACATAACCCCGCCGATGAGAAGGACAAACTGATCGAGATATGCAAGCAGCAGATGTTGTCCAACGTATTCTTTGGGTGTTTCTGGTACTTGCAACACGCGGAATCCTGCACGTATAATGAAATCTCGGAAGTTATTCAGTAAGAGCAACATGTCAATCTCTCCATTTGAGGTTAGATAATCTTGAAAACCGTTTGTGTTGTTTTCGGGAAGATATTCGTTCTCAAGTCCATTCACTAGCGGTTTAAATGTTTGCAAAATACAGTAGTGGTAGATCGGGTTGAGAATTTCACACATCCCGTCTTCTCCTTTAGTGATAACGCCATAAGTAGCGAGTTCACTGATGGTCTCGTTTCGAAGAGTGAAGCGTACACCCATATCATAAGAGACTATTTGCATGAGGTACGACTCAAACCGTTTGTCTCTGCGTACATTGGTGACTAGATGCGATAAGTTAACGTTATCCTCTTCAAGGAGTTGTGCAAGTGCTTTTATAAAGTGATTGTGTTCAATCGTCTCAGTTTTAGGAATATTGAATTCTTCTGTAAGGATTTGGCCGAATCGGTTGACAAGGAAGGGTTGTCCCGCAGTCTGTTTGTGTATGCCTTCAATTACATCGGCTGAGATATTCTGTCCAGTTTCATCTGTGTATTGAGAAAATAGTTCTTGAACCTGTTCAAGCGTAAAATTGGGTAGTAGAAACTCATCCTGTATGTTGAATGGGGAAACAGACCGGTCATAGTTGAGCTGTGTTATATTTTTTACTCCTACTATGCCAACACTGTATAAACTTCGGTTTTTACCAAAATTGTAAATTTGACGAAGTGCATATAAAAAATCACTAACGGCAGAATCTGGAATGGCATCAAACTCGTCGATTATAAGTACAATTTTTGGATTATTCAGATGAATCCTGAGTTGTTTTAAGAATTCTATCATTGAATAATCATCGGTTAATATGGATGTATCTAAAAACTGTCTAACTTTGTCAGGAATAGTATTATGGTAATTTTGAAAAACCATTTCTACTTTTTCAATTATCATCTTATGAAAGCGTTCATAGAAAACTGCAGTTGTCGTGTTACGACACACTTGGAAATCAAGTTGAATAGGAAAATAGGTTAGTTTTTTGTCAGTAAGTGATTCTAAAACTGATTTAAAGAAAGTAGTTTTACCTGTTTGGCGGGGAGCAAATAGGACAATATATCTCCCATTTCTTACACGTTTGATAAAGTCATTGATCTCTTGCTCGCGGGAAACGATATAACTATCCTCAGGATAGACGGGACCCCGTGTTTCAAAATACCTCATTTTTTCTCCTTAATTTGATACATCATTTTATGTGAAGTAAGACGGTCAGACAGGTTATTCAGTGGGGATGCTTTTTGCACACCGGAACCCCAGCCATCCATTTGTATTATAGGGTCTATCGCGTCCACGGTCTGCGGTTTTTGCGGGCTCGGGTGTGTTCCATGAACCACCACGTGAAACACGCGGAGAACGAATTGTCAGGTAGTTTTCCATTAATTCCTGCATGCTGGAATCACCTGCGATTGGGTTCTTTTTGGGTGATTGACTGTAGAATTTTCTGTCATATTGATCCAGGCATAGTTCCCCCACGTTGCCTCCCATGTCATACAGACCGTAGGCATTCGGCAGATAAGTTCCAACGGGTAAGGTGTTTGTGTCAAAGTACCCATAGTTTGCTCTGCGGGGATTGGGATGTTCACCCCACACAAAAGGTTCTCCTGTTTTACCTCCGCGGGCAGCCTTCTCCCATTCAGCCTCTGTTGGTAGCCTTTTTCCCATCCATTTTGCATAAGCCATCGCCGCATACCAACTCACATATACAACTGGATGATTGTCTTTACCCTTTGGATAGTTATCACCGTCCCAGAATCTTAGATAGCGTCCGTTGTGATATTTGCGCGGGATGTTATTTTTGCTCCATTCGGGATTTGCGTCAATGAACGTTTTGAACTGTGCATTTGTTACCTCATAAGCGTCAATGAGGAATTCGTTGAGGTAGACCTTATGTTCAGGCGATGCATTGCTGACTTGATTGCTTCCCATCTGGAACTCACTTGCGGGTATGCGTATCATCTCTTTCGCTGCTTTTTCTATCTCTTCTGTAGAGGTTACACCTTGACCTATAGCTTGCTTGGCTTTTTTATTGTCTGCTTTTGCTTCTTCAAGTTTTCCGAGTGCTTCCTTTGCTTTGGCGCGATCGGTATAAGATTCTTGGTCGTCAGGTTTTAGTTTTAGTGCTGCATCAAAATCTTCAATTGCGCTCTCATAGTCTTCAAGTGCAGCCTTTGCTGCCCCGCGTGTATGATAGATGTGTGCTCTTTCAGCGTTCAATTCAATTGCTTTGTCAGCATCAGTTATTGCTGCTTGGTAATTTTTCTTTGCTTCGGCATTGTTGCCTTGTGCGGTATGGAGTTTTCCGAGTAGGTATTTTGCCCAACCGCGATTATTGTAGTTTTCAGCGTCTTTTGGTCCGAGTTTTATGGCTTCATTGATATCGTCTATCGCTTCTTCGTAAAGTTTCTGGGCAGCGTTGAAGTTTTTTTCTTTAACATGCGATTGTGCAAACAGATATTTTGTCCAACCGCGTCCGGCATAGTTTCCATCGTTTTCAGGGTTTAAGGTAACAGCTTGGTTGTAATCAATTATTGCTGTTTCATATAGTTTTTGAGCCGCTGCATGGTTGTGTTTTTCGGCTTCAGCTTCACCGTAATGGGCATGGACATGTCCCCGATAGTTATAGGGGGTATCCTCTTTTGGGTCTAATTCTATAGCAGCAGTATAGTCTGTTATGGCATCCTGAAAGTGTTTTTGTGCTTTTTCCATTCTTCCCTGTTGTGCTTCTATTTCTGCATGATAGGAATGCGCGTGTCCTCGAAAGTAGTATGCCTCCGCGAACTTAGGGTACAACTTTATTGATTCATTAAAATCTTTGATTGAACCGTCGTAGTCCTTTGATCCAAATTTATCAAATCCCCGTTGGTAAATGACATAAGCACGGATATTATCCCATTTGTACCATTGTGCTAACGGAATTACCTTTCCATTCTGTGCGAGTAATGTTTTGAGGATATTTGAGGGAATAGCGAAACTGTATTGGTCTCCAGCTGCGAAGCCGATTCCAATAACTTCCCCTGAGCTGTTTAGCATGGGACAACCGCTGCTGCCCTGAGAAATTTCTGCTGTTGTCTCAAGGATTTTTTCTAATGATTTGTGTATGGTCCCGGAGGTAATCTTATACTGTTTTCCGCCGGGATAACTTGATGCGTAAACAGGCTCATCAATTTTTATGGTATCACTGTCTCCCAGTGGGAGTGGTATACCCTCTCCCGTTACTTTTAGGATGGCAAGGTCGTGTTTCATATTGTAGCCGGAAATCCCTTCAATTGTCCAGATCGTCTCATTATCGTCCTGTTTTGCGAAAATTGCCCCTGGGCGTATGATTACATGGAGGTTGGTCACAATTTTGTCAGGTTGCACAAAAAAGCCGCTGCCAGACCAAATTGCTCTTAAGTTACCAGAAATAATTCGGACTGTAGATGCTTTTGCTTTTGCGACTAAACTCTCGTCTATTGGTATTTCGGTTTGTTCAGAAACGGTTTGCTGCGGAGTCAAGGTGAGAAAAAACAGCAGCACAAAAATGAAGGGAATGTGTATATATTTTCTATTGTATTGCATGCGTATATTCCTTTTCATTGGTTTAATGAGTTTGGCTCTGTTTACTGCGAATATTTTGAGTTTTTATTGGACGATTCTTTCTTAAAATGTTACCAAATGGACACTTTTTTCGTTTTTTTGGTAACATTTTATAATTTGGCGTAAACCCAGTGGTAGAAAGGGTTTACAGGCGATTTTTTGTGGATTTTTGGAAATTAAAAAAATAATTTTCGGAAAGTGTAACATTTTGTAATTTTGTTGTTAATGATCGTGTTGTGTGTCAGTTTTGTAAGAATATTTATGTATTTTGTTATATGGTTGTTGTGTAATATGTATTATAACATGTATATTATTGTGTGTCAAGTCTTTTTTAGTTTAATTTGTGTTTTCTTGTATTTTATTTTAACCCGAGTTGCTACCTATTATTTGTTGGAGGGGTTTCTAACCCCGATTGATAACAGAAAACGTAAAAACAACGAATTTTGATGCGAATTGTCATAAATCGGGGTTAGAAACCCCTCTAACAAGAGTATTCTAAAGTGAGTGGCAACTTAGGTTATTTTAGGTAAATATGTTAACATGCGTTAATAAGTTTGTTGTTGGTTTAATCTGCCCTTTGTCTGAACAAGGATTTGCAGGATTACTAGGAATACCTCATCAAAGGTTTTTGATTCAGATTTATGCTTATACCATTTCAATTATAAGGTGTTATGGATATTTGTTTCCAAATTGTCTGTAATGTGGAACAATAAATATCCAATACATTTACATTAGGTTTCGGTATTTTGTAATTTTTTGGTTGAGAATGTTTAATGGATTTATTCCTTTTGTTTGTCGAATTTCTTTGCTTTTGCGAAGTCTGCTTCCGCTGCTTTTTGTTGTCCGAGGGCATTTTTTGCTTTACCTCGATTTTTGTATGCCTTTGTATCTTCAGGGTTCAGTTGGATAGCGATATTGTAGTCTTCTATTGCCCCTTTGATGTCACCAAGAAATCGCTTCACGATACCGCGATTGTTGTATGTGTCCGGATCCTCAGGGCTTAAACTGATGGCTTTATCGTAGTCTTCAATAGCACCTTCAAAATCATCAAGTTTTCGCTTTGCAAGTCCCCGATTATAGTATGCGCTTGCTTCTTCAGGGTTTAGTTTAATAGCATTATCATAGTCTTCTACAGCACCTTTGATGTCACCAATTTCGTCTTTTGCATCAGCCCGTTTTAAGTAGGTGTCAGTTAAGTTGGGGTTCAGTTTAAGGGCAGCATCGTAGTAAGCTATCGCTTTTTCGTATTTCCCTGCCGCTAAATCCATGTTCCCAAAATCTGTTTTAGTGTAGGCGCGTATCTGTGGATGTCTACGCCATTCTGTTATAGATTCGACTTGTCCTGAGTTCGTCATCAACGTTTTGAGAGCGGTTAGAGGAATGGTATTAACAAAGGAAAGTTCGCTTGTTTTGCTCTCAATTAATCCCGTGGTAGATTCAACAATTCCGATGATTTCTCCTTCGCTGTTTAGCACAGGACCGCCACTATACCCGTCAATTTGTTCTGTAGGAAGTTCCACTTTAATTTGTAGTAGTTTTCCGTTATTATGTTCTCCAGAGATTGTACCTGCGACACTTTTATATTTTTTATTATCGTAACCGACAATGTAAACTTGTGTACCTCTTTGAAGGTTTTTGCAGTTTCCAATGGGAAGAGGTACGCCTGTTTCGGTAACTTTCAGGAGCACAAGGTCGTTTTATCGTCAAATGCTGTTACACCCTCAATAGTATATTTTGTTGTTTCTTTACTAATGTGGAGATTGTTGGGTTTTTGGTGTCTTTTTAAATTTAATTTTTTTAGCATACCTTGAAACAACTGCCAGACTATTTTTTTGCTTGCTTTAGAGACACGGTGGGCAATAGGTGTTTTTTGTTTTTCAAGCTGCTTTGCGGTGATAGCTTTGACATTGAAACCAGGCAAGTCTTCAATCACATGAATGTTCGTTACGATCTTGTCCTGTTCCACGAAGAAACCGGTGCCTACTTGAACCGTAAACCCGATAAATTTTGTTTTCAAGCAAATAGTAGATTTTTTGCTGTTTTCAGCAATTTGTTGAAGTTGGTGATCTTTATCCTGTTCCATAATAGGGTCTCTTATAGTTCGCTTTCAGTGTTATAGCATTCAATAAATTAATGTCTCATTTAAGGTGGTTATTCTTCAAGTCACAAGCTGGAAAGTTTGTGCTACAAATTCGGATCCAATTCCTTTGCTTTTGCGAAGTCTGCTTCTGCTTCTTCGTGCAGTCCGAGTGCTTGTTTTGATAGTCCGCGATCATGAACAAGCAGTGCTTTATTTGGATTCAGGCGTATAGATTCATCAAAATCCTCGATTGCAGCGGTGTGTTCACCAAGGCTTGCTTTTGCGGCACCCCGCGTGTGAAAATAGGCAGACCGAAGACTGTCACCTTCTGGTTGCAGCCGTAATGCTTCATTAACATCAGCTATAGCATCTTGAAAGAAGCTTTGTGCTTCCTGTATGTTTCCTTCTTTGGTTTCTGTTTGACCGAGAAGATAGTAAGTCCACCCGCGCTGATTATAGACGATACTTCGTTTTGGGTTTTGATTGATGACCTTGTTATAGTCCTCTATCGCCATTTGATAATAACGTCTCGCTTCTGCCAGAAGACCTTGTTTATTTTTGGCTTCACCGAGGTAAGCGTTTGAAATCCCTCGGATGAGGTAATTTGTCGGATTATATGAATTATGTTCGATCGCTATGTTATAGTCTTCAATTGCTCCGATATGGTTACCAAGGGCGGATTTTGCAACTCCCCTGTTTTTGTAGGTTAGAGTTATATTTGGGTTGAGTTTGAGTAACAGGTTGTATTTCTTAATTGCAGATCTATATTTGCCAAGATCATGTTTCTTTTGTGCTTGAACTAATAGAGCATACGCACGGGCATCTGGTCGCTTTTGCCAAGTGGTAAAAGACTCTAAATCTTGGGTTTCCTCAAGGAGTTTATTAAGGTAATTAGATGAAATTGCACTTCCCAATTCAAAAGTGCCATAAGCTTCATCGGGATGTTTTGCTTTTTCCATTGAACATGCAATACCGATAACTTCGCCATTGCTATTTATTACTGGACTCCCACTATATCCGGGAAAATATCGCGTCTTAATCTCAAACCATCCTTTTTCTGTAATGCTTTTGATTGTTCCTTCCACCCATTTATATTCAGCGTTTTCATAAGTAAGGGTACACACTTGATCACCGAGTTTAACGGTTTCACTGTTCCCTAAAGGCAGATGATTATCACTCTTTTCAGCTACTTTTAGGACGACTAAGTCATTCTTTGCATCATAAGCCTTAATGCCTTTGATCGTATATAAGACAGGTTCCTTATTGACTTTCCAATTGTATCCAATGGCAATGTCTTTGTGTTCTGGATGGTAAAGGAATGTCTTTATCGCTATATTCTGCTTTGCTGCGACAGTTTTTGCCAGTGCGACGACGTGAATATTGGTTACAAGCGTGTCATCTGATATGAAAAAACCGGTTCCTACGATGCCGATTTTCTCGGAATCATCTGAAGAATTTTTGTGCAGGCCCGTCAGGAACTTATGTAACTTCGTGTATGTTGCACTACGATTTCTTGTGAAAAACTTATATATGCGCCAGTGCAAGAGGAAGATATTATGGTGAATCATTTCTATGTAGACTACACTGTTTCTACTGTCATTGGCTATCTTTTTAATGGGTTTAACTTTTTTCTGTTCCAAATTTTGTCTCTTTTTTGTTTGCTTCTGTGTTATACCATTCTATAAATTATTGTTTCATTTATGGTTGTCATTCTTTGGGGCGCAAACTGGCAGTATGTGCTACAAATTGGGATCTAATTCCTTTGCTTTTGCGAAGTCTGCTTCTGCTGCTTCTTGCTGTCCAAGTGCTTGTTTTGCTTTACCGCGATTGTAGTATGCCTTTGCATATTTTGGGTTTAGTTTGATAGACATATCGTAATCTTCAATTGCGCTGTCATAATCCTCAAGGGCAGCTTTTGCAGTACCGCGATTGTGATGGATTGCAGTGCGGCAAGCGTCACATTCCATTTCTGACTGGATTGCTGCATCGCTGTCTGATATGACATTTTGATATAGGGTTAGGGCTGCTTCCGTATTCCCCTGTTGACTTTCAATTTGGGCTAACAGATGTTTCACCTGTCCGCTGTGATTATAGATGTATAGTCTTTTTAGTTTGCGGTTGATTGCTTCACTATAGTCGTTTATCGTTCCTTGATATAGTTTTTTTGCTTCTTTCAAGTTTTTGTGCTATGATTCAAACTCTCCGAAAATGTATTTTGCCATTCCCCTGTGGTAATAGGACGCTGCCCTTTTCGGTTTTTGCTTGATAACTTCGGAAAGATTGGTTATTGCCTCTTGATATGAATTTTTTGCTGCATACAGATACTTCCGCTTCTCTTCAATGGATTTATGGTCTATAACCTCAGTAAAGTCATCAATTATTGCTTGATATATATTCAATACATCTGATATTTCTCCATTTGCAATTCTTCTTTTGGCAAGACGGAACCTAACCTGTGCTTGAGTTTCGAACCAAGTACTTTCTCCAACTAACTTCTTTAGGAAGTTTTGAAAACCTGAAACTAAAAAAAGTCTGATGTATCGTAGCTGCCAAGAGAAGAATAACCCGAAGCGTTTAAGGCTGAATCGTTCTCGTTGGAGTTTATAAGCTGAGAGTGTATTGAGAAAGTATTCGTCTCGTTTCTCTATGGAGAACATTATTGATGCTCTGTTTGTGTAGACATTAGCCAAATCTGGATTGAGTCTAATGGCATCATCATAACGTGCAATTGCTTCCTTAGTGTCTCCGTGTTCACGGCTAAGGTACGCCTCATAAGATTTTACATAAGCTTGAATGCGTGGACGTTTTTGCCATGCATCAAGTGATTCCACTTCATTTGTTTCGTTCAACAAGTTTTTGAGAAGATTTGAGGCAATGGTTGTCCCCTTAATGGATTCACCTTCATCAACTGGTGGTCCTCCAGAACAGATAATAGCGATAACTTCATCTTTTGTATTCAGCAGAGGACTGCCACTATATCCCTGTGCATCGGTAATATTGAACTCTACGACGATATGTTTACCACTGTTTCGGATACTATGGACAGTGCCTTCCACGCGGTTTGTTTTATTTTTACGATGTCCAAAAAGAGAAACTTGGTTACCTTTGTGAACTTTCTTACTATTGCCGAAGGGAAAGGGTGTGCCTTCTTCTGTGACCTTTAGGACTGCAAGGTCGTTTATGTCATCAAAGGTGATGATACCTTCAACGGTGTAAGCGGTTTCAGTTTCAAGGCACTTTGCGGTGATTTTTTCAGCACCCGCGAGGACATGAACATTGGTTGCGATTTTGTCTGGTTCAATGAAAAACCCATTGCCTAAAGCATTAGACTTATCTTCCCCATATTGTTTTTCTATGAGAACTGTTGTGCCTGTAATTTTTTCTGTGTTTTGTTGGGATATATTGTCTTTTTCTTGTTGCATAGAAGTGTTCCTTTCAATTACACCTAATTATACACGAAATCACTCAGAATTCAAACCAAAAAAGATTTGACATCACGGTATAGCATGTAGTATCATGCATGAATAAACATAGAATCTAATCAGGATTATCGGATGCTTTATCAATCGCTTACCACACCGACATTGCAATATAGGAAGTCTACGCGGGACACTGCCCTCCACCAAGATGCCCTTAGTACCGGACGAATTATTATTGCCATTCATTGTACTGTGGTGGGTTAATTGCAGGCAGATAAGAAGTATTATTAGGTCGCCCATCACTGAAAGAGATAATTTCGGTGGGGCGTTTTTTTAGTTTTCAGTTATTGGTTCTCGGTTTTCAGTTAAAGAGACATTTTGTCATTTAAGCAAAATCATGAGGAAAAATCGTATGTTTGAAGAGGTATCACCACAATTTACTTTTGCAGAGAAAGAGAAACAGACGCTTGAGTTCTGGCGCGATCATGACATCTTCCAGAAGAGTATGGAGATGTACAAAGATGGGCTGCCCTTTGTATTCCTTGAGGGACCGCCTTTTGCAAATGCACCGCCCGGTGTGCATCACGTTCTTGCACGTATTATGAAGGATGCTGTCTGCCGATATAAGGCGATGACAGGGCATTACGTCCACAGAAAAGCGGGGTGGGACACACACGGACTGCCCGTTGAATATCAGGTGGAAAAGCAACTCAATATCAGGAATAAAGCGGAATTAGAGGCTTACGGTGTTCAGAACTTCATTGAGAAGTGCAAGGAAAACGTCTTTCAATATGAGCAGGATTGGCGGGAGATGACGGAACGTATTGGGTTCTGGGTGAACTTAGATGAGGCGTATATTACCTTGTCAAATGACTATATTGAGAGTGTGTGGTGGGTGCTGCGGCAAGCGTGGGATAAGAAACTATTGTATCAGGGACATAAGGTGCAGCCGTATTGTTATCGGTGTGGCACAACATTAGCAAGCCATGAAGTTGCGCTCGGTTATCAGGAGGTTGCTGACCCGTCCATCTTTGTGCGGTTTCCACTGAAAAATAGAGAGAATACCTATCTGCTTGTTTGGACAACGACACCTTGGACGTTTCCATCTAACGTTGCTGTGGCTGTCGGTGAAGATTATGATTATGTTGCTGTTGAAGATAACGGGAAACACCTCATTCTTGCAAAGGAATGCATACCAAGTTTATTTGGTGAGGAATCAACCCCACCTACCCCTCTTGATAAGGGAGGCGTGGAGGGGTTGAAAATCGTTGAAACTTACAAGGGCAGCGATCTCTGTGGTTGGGAATATGAACCGCTTTTTGACAGTGGGGAACATGAAGAGAGATCTCATTACATTGTCACTGATGATTTTGTGACAACGACAGAGGGCAGCGGTTTGGTGCATATTGCTCCTGCCTTCGGTCAAGATGACTACGATATTGGGCAGAAGTACAATCTACCGTTTGTGCAATTGGTGGGTGATGATGGCAAGTTTGTGTCAGAGGTAAAAGACGTGTGGTCTGGTGAATATGTGAAAGATGCTGACCCGAAAATCATTGCGAACTTGGACAAACGTGGATTGCTGTTCAAGGTGACCGAATACACACACCAATATCCGTTCTGTTGGCGATGCGATAACCCGTTACTTTACTATGCACGCGAATCGTGGTTTATCCGCACCACTGCTATCCGAGATCAGATGCGTCAGCACAATCAGGAAATCAACTGGTACCCTGAGCATATCAAGGATGGTCGGTTCGGGAATTGGTTAGAAAATAACATTGATTGGGGATTGAGCCGTGAACGTTATTGGGGAACGCCGCTACCTATCTGGATATGTGATGACTGTGGACATCAACACTGTGTCGGTAGTATTGCCGAATTGAAGGAACTTGGCACCGATGTGCCTGAGGATATCGAACTCCACCGTCCTTATGTGGATGAGGTTGTGCTGACCTGTGAGAAATGTAGTGGAACAATGCATCGAATCCAAGATGTGATTGACTGTTGGTTCGATTCGGGGTGCGCACACACTGCACAGTGGCACTATCCATTTGAAAATAGGGAGTTGTTTGAGGAAGCATACCCTGTGGATTTCATCTCGGAGGGAATTGACCAGACGCGTGGGTGGTTCTATAGTCTGTTAGCGACTGGCACACTTCTGTATGATAAGCCTGCGTATAAGAATTGCCTGTGTCTTGAGTTAGTACTTGCATCTGATGGTCAAAAGATGAGTAAGAGTCGGGGGAACACAGTTGATCCGTGGACGATTTTGAATGAACAGGGTGCAGACGCAATGCGGTGGTATATGTTCACGGCATCATCGCCTTGGACTCAACGAACTTTCAAGATTGAAGGCATTGACGAGGCGTTGAAGAAGTTTATGGGAACGTTTCATAATGTCTATAGTTTCTTTGTGATGTATGCCAACTTGGAACAGGTTGATGTCTTGCAGGATGCACCGCTAGTTGCGGAACGTGCTATCGTTGACAGATGGATTCTGTCTCGTCTGCATACCTTGATTAAGAAGGTGCGCGCTGATATGGAGAACTACCAACTTACGAATGCGCCGCGTGCAATTGAGGGGTTTGTGGATGACCTGAGCAACTGGTATGTGCGCCGTTCTCGTGATCGTTTCTGGGGTGCGGAGGCAGGACGGGACAAGCATGCTGCATACACAACGCTTTATGAGGTGCTTGTTACTGTAGCGAAGCTTGCTGCGCCGTTTGTTCCGTTTCTATCGGATGAACTCTACCGTAATTTAGTCGGTTCGCTTGACCCCGATGCGCCGCTCAGTGTTCACCTTGCGGAATATCCTGCTGCGGATGTTGTGTTGATAGATGCTGAATTAGAGAAGGATATGGCATTTACGCGTGAAGTTATCAGTATGGGGCATGCGGCGCGGAATCGTTCTGGTATTAAGACACGTCAACCGCTTGCTGAAGTTACACTTGGCGGATTGTCCGAAGCAGAAAAAGAGACTATCCATCGTCTATTGTCCTTTGTTCATGATGAGTTGAATGTCAAGGAAATCATTTTCACAGAGGATTTGGACACTTATGCACAGGTTACACTCAAACCGAACTTCAAGGTATTGGGACCGAAATACGGCAAAGGTGTGCAGGCAATCGCAAAAGCACTGGCAACCGCTGATGCTATGCAGCTGAAGGGGGAATTGGAAGCGAATGGAAGTCTGCAGATTGAGGCGGCGGGTGAGACCTACACGGTTGCGTCCTCAGAAATTGATGTACGGACAGAAAATCGAGAAGGCTTTTTTGTTGAGGTGGACTTCAGAAAATTTGTGGCGTTGTCAACGGAACTGACACATGAGTTAGTGCTTGAAGGTATGGCACGTGAACTTGTCAACAAAATCCAGAACATGCGGAAGGAAGCAGACTTTAATGTGTCTGATCGGATAAAACTCAGTGTGGACACATCCTCCGCGCTTGTGGCAGAGGCGTTTGAAGTACATCGGGATTATATTCTTACGGAGACGTTGACAATAGAGGTGGTTGAATCGCCGGGTGAAAAGGCGTTTAGCGTTGAGCAGAAACTCAACGGTGAGTTGGCGACGCTGAGCGTTGAGCAAGTGTAGTGTTATATACTTGGTGACACACAATTGATCCGATGTTACAGTTCCTACAGCGTATCTCATAAATCTGATTTTGTTAGTTTTCGCTCAATTATATCTAACACCATTTCTAATAAATAAGGTGCCATTTGTCGAAATGTTCTGGTAGGAGCGACCTCCCGGTCGCGACCGGGAGGTCGCTCCTACCGTAGAAAGAGCCTCTAACCAACAACATAAGCGGAATTCCTAAATGAGACAATATTTATTTATGGTTGATTATACAATTAATTCTACATTCTGAATGGTAGGAGGGAACTCCGATTCCCGACTATCAAAGGGTCTGATCGCGATTCGGAGATCGCTCCTACAAGTAAGGTGTATAATTATTTCCATATTCCACCATAAATTGGTATAAGATGTCCAAGAAAATAAGCAGATACCCAAAAAGGATACCTGCCTGTAAATAAGGTGAACCAATAAAACGCTTAGCGCATGATCATCACGTCCCATTCGTGATGATGATCTCAATAGATTCGCTCTCTGCTGTATATCCCCAAGAGTTTGTTGCTGTAAACCGTATGCTTTGGGTCTCTGCACTCGTCGGCGTGCCGCTCAAAACACCATTACTCAAGGACAATCCTGCGGGTAGCGTTCCGCTGGTGTGTGTGATTGTCGGAAAACCTTCAACATAATCTTTTAAATTCAAACTGAAACTTTGGCCTACTATGAGACGGTAAGGATCAGGTATATTGCTCCAAACACAGGGGGCGACGGGTGTTGCATAAACTGTATCGGACACAGTGCCTTCTCCCACGCTATTGACAGCCCGTACTTGGAACTGATATTGAGTGCCGTTGGTCAAATCGTTAACAGATATATTGGGGTTGTTGAGGTTGTCCCATGTTATCCAATCCCCATAAGTGCCGTAAGTGACACTATACCGGTATTTGTAGCTGGTGATATCTGAACCGCCATTGTTGCTTGGGGGTGCGAAAGTTAAATAGACCCATCCATTGTAACCTTGGGCACTTATATTTGCGGGTGGCCCTGGCACTGAAGCCGAAGGTGTTGGATTGGTTGAGAGACTTCCTTGGTCATTATCATCACCATCATCAACTGGTTGTAACTTTCCGTTTAAATAGACATCCGTATGGTCATCATGTGTCTTGGATTCAGCATGATGGTGTAGTTGTTGGTCAGGAACATATACTGCATCTGACCAAACATTGCCGTCTGCTTGACACTTAGAGATTGTTCCTACAGGAGCAAGGTGTCCGAAATCGGTTAGTCGAACCGTAAAATCATCATCAAAGTCGCCATTACGACCGCCACCCCCGCATCAGGATCTGTTGTTGCCCAATCATGAGCTAAGTTCGCGCTTCCCCAGTACTCCCAAATATCGTGATCATCTGAGTCTTTCGCGCCTAATTCTGTCCGAGCGTACAACAAATGTTGTGATGCTAACGCATAACTTTTGCTATAAGCTGGTCCATCAGAATCTTCACCTGATCTTGAAATAGTTACGAAGAACTCGGGGTTATTGGGACCGGACCATTTATATTCTGCATCTTTGTCACGGTTATGCCATCTGCCCTCGACTGCCCCGCGTCGAGAAAAACTGATGGAAATAATACTAAAAATCATCGCTAAAATCAACAAAACGGATAATTTTTTCATTTCAATTCCTCCTTTAGGAATTCATAAGGGTCGATACCCTCTGAGTGATTTAAAACTGTAATATGTGATGGAATGTCACTTTCAAATAAAAAATGCGGCGGACAATAAGGAATACCTGGGATGCCGCGACGGGGTAAAGAGTCGGTCGTGTCTGGATGTCCTGTGACACGATCTGCGACCCTTACCACGTTACCATCTGGTAGACGGAGATCACCCCATGTAACATGTATAGTCCCTCGAATCGTGGGCTAAACCAATCCTGTCCGATAACAAATTCCTATACCTTCAGTGCGTATGCCTTGTTTCCACAACTTAACATCGACTCGCATCATGAGTTCGTGATCTTTGGAAAGCGGTCTATCAAAAATATTAGGTGCGCGATATCCTGGGGGAATTTCAGGATACGGACCTAAGCCATGTGGTGACAAGCGGACCTCTTCATTGTTTGCTGTTATCTCTTCAGTGTTCGTATCAGACTCCAAAACGACATCAGCATTTTCAATGATAAGTTCTTCTGTGGTTGGCGTTGTCTCTTGCGCAGTTACATCGTCTGTCTGGGGTACCTTGTTGTTGGTTTTTGCCTTTTGGGCTGCTTCCTACTTGCGAGCAGCTTCAGCAGATTCGGCAGCGTTACGTTTGTAGGGCGCAAGCTGGTGCTGGTACCAGAAGTAGCATCCGATACCGAAGAGAATGGCTAAGGCATAACCGCCAAGGATCCATTTATTGAAAAAGACTTCGCGAAACATTTTGGACCTTCTTCTTGGTTGATTTGAGATAATTAGGACAGATC
This sequence comes from Candidatus Poribacteria bacterium, assembly GCA_012270795.1. Taxonomy (GTDB): domain Bacteria; phylum Poribacteria; class WGA-4E; order WGA-4E; family WGA-3G; genus MSPOR6. The sequence goes on along the minus strand of JAAXHO010000170.1, from coordinate 10,734 downwards.
TCCTCTTAAAGTCCCTTGATAAGGGGATAAAAAGACTAAAAAACAGTGAAATATTGCACTATTTAACCCTCTTCAAGAGGGAATGCGTCCATCCTGAATAATAGGCGTTATGTTTGTATTACATTAACAACATGTTGGGTTGATGTGCGCTTTATTGCGCGTTCACACCCATAATAACTCAATGAAAAATATGTAACTAACAGATTCAGCGTTCTGTTAGGAATCTATTTAACTAATCTAAAAGTGTCGGATCTGTGCATTTTGCCGTTGCTCAGATCTTTCGTATTTGGAGTTCGGTTTGTGTTCTTGGGATTGAAAACCTTACCACGTAACAAAAAATCCCTTATATCCATGTCAAACCGAATGTTTTATTCTTTAACTAAACGTTACTATATTTTTATTCTTTAACTAAACGTTACTATATTAACGTGAGTTCGGTTAAACTTTAATCTATGCTGGAATCGGTGTTGCAAACACTTCTACCCCCCTTTATCCCCCCGCAAGCGAGGGGAAATCTTCTTATTTGGGAGGAAAAGCGGACAATGAAAGTTGAATTAGACTTTTACCGAACTCACGTTATATTATCATATTGGTTTCCAAAAATGTCAACTTAAAAATTATATCAGGGTGTGTAAAGTTTTTGTCACCCTTTTTGTACGGAATCACGGAATTTTGTACGGAATCACGGAATTCGCGGAAAACGCGGAAAAGACTGCTGCATCAGGATTTTTTCTTAGAATAAAAATTACCCTAATCAAGACGTTTTATTGTGGGTATCTTCTCCGTGTCTTCGGTGTCATCCGAGAATTCCGCGATTCTGTCTGAACCAGGATTTACAAGGATTATCAGATTACCAGGATTACCTTATCAAGGCTTTTTGGTGCACTTTGATGCCAACTTTGGGAATAGAACCTGTTGAGGAAAATCCTGAAAATCTGATAATCCTTGAAATCCTGGTTCAGACAGAAGCAAAAACGTTACACACCTGCAGAGAGCTAGTGTCCTGTCCAGACTTATTTTGTAGGTCGGGTTTCGCTTCGCTCTACCCGACCTACAATGTAAGAGTAGATAATCCACTAGTGCTTAGTCAACATCTGTTTGATAGTTCAATTTCCAGATGTACCAGGTACTATCCGTGTTCCCCTTTCACTGGTGTCCCCGGGGCCCTTAACAAACACCTCTATCCAATAATAGGGGGTTTCGGTGACAACTGTAAACTCAAAAGTGTCTCCGGGTGTATGTGTTTGATTTGGATTGGTTGGGGTGATGCCGAGGTTCTTAACTGTGATGGTGTTCGTGATTTCATATTCTGACATATCAGACCATCGGTAAATACGTGCAGTGAACTGATAATCACCGGTATGCATTGCACCACTTGGGAATGTATAAGTGAATTCCGCTTCTGTTTTTGTGCCATCTCCTAAACGACCCCCTTCTACTACGGTGGATACACTTTCATTTGTTCCCCATGGTGTCAAAGCTGATAAATCTATCCAGTAATAAGGTTCACCATCCGTGTCAACTTTTAACCGAAAAGCATTGCCTGGAGAGGGTGTCTGGTTTGGATTTGTTGGGGTTATGCTACCCTGGTCATCTTCCCCATTTCTATCTTCACATTCACAAGACGGTAAATTAGCACTGCACTCGTACTTATTTGCAGAGTTTGGGTCGTTATCAGATAATGGTTTGCCATGTATATACGCGGTAGCACCAATTTTATCCACTTCCGTGATTGCGTTCTGATCGGTAAAGGGTTGTGTGCTCTGAATTGCAAACACTGCCCCTGTTTCACCTCTGTATTTACCGGCGTATGCAATGTCATTAAGATCTGCATTCACATCCACTAAATCCTCGCGATTAATTTTGACAATGACCGGAGTATGTGGTATAGCGTAAAATAGTATATATTCCCCTTTAATTTCGTAGTCCGTGTTTTTAACCATAGTTTTGGAAAACCATTTAAATTTTGTGCCATCCTTCCAAGCCCGACCTTGCGCTACCGCACCTAAAGGATCATGACTACCTGCACCATTACTTATTGTTTCCTCCACGCCACATGGATTACAAGACGAATCAACGTTGTTATTGCGTGTCCCAGGGGATGGCCCAGTGTCTGAAGAATATCCAATAACCACAACGAAAAAAACATGCAAAGGATAATGAAATCTAATTTTGTTTTCATGAAGTAATAACTCCTTATTTATTAAGGTTTAAAAAAGTGTAAGGTTCAATGGCTGCCTCATCCATGTCACGAATCGTAACGTTATCAGGAATGTTACCTTCCATAAGCGATTTACTAATGGCTTCTAAATCATCTCTGAGCGATCCCCGAATTTCAAGGTGGTCAACACCGTCAAGATTATATCTTTTCACGAAGACGGTACCGGGAATCGTAGGATATAACAGTCCATTGACCTCTATCATACCTGTAGCCCGTATCCCTTGTTTCCATAATTTGATCTGGACGCGTTCCATTAATTCAAAAATCGGTGGGTCATTCTTGTAAAAATCCCAAGAAAACGGTTTTATGATATAATCGTCAGGCACTTCTGGGAATGGACCGAACCCATGTGGCGAAACAGGGATCTCTTCAGTATTTTCTGTTTCCTGTGTTTGTTCTGTCAGGTTTGCGTGCGTCTCGCTGGGGGCAGGTCTTTCTACACCTTCGGTGCTTGTTGCGTTTATCGTTTTCTCTGCGGTTGAGTTTGTGGTATCCTCAGTTTTGTTGGTTTTTGCCTTTTGGGCTGCTTCCCACTCACGAGCAGCTTCAGCAGATTCGGCAGCGTTACGTTTGTAGGGGGCAAGCTGGTGCTGGTACCAGAAGTAGCATCCGATACCGAAGAGAATCGCAAAGGCATAACCGCCAAGGATCCATTTATTGAAAAAGACTTCGCGAAACATTTTGGACCTCCTTTTTTGCTTGATTTGAAATAATTATACAAAATGTAAAAAAAAATACAACAAATTAAAATGGGAAAAGGTAGAAATTATGGGAAATTTGCTGAATTCGTGCTATTTTTCGGGTTGTGAACTATATTTTAACACACTGTCTGCATCGGTAAAGCGGACATACAGTGCCCATGTCCAGCTGTTCTGCTCAACACTGCATAGGACTTCGTTCCAACCTGCTTTCAGTTGACACGGAATGGTATCAGCATCTGGTGTTATGCGGCGGTAGACTCGTTTTTTGTGGATTTCTGTTCCGTTTAGCCACACGTTCACGGTTTCATCACTGCCGAGTAGTAGAACAGTTTCCATCGCTTTTGGTGCGTAGATGTAGGATACTGCATATCCTACGACACCTGACTGCATGCCGAAGTTTGAGCGAAAATTCAGCAGTCCATTCGTTGTTGTTTTCGTTTCACGCCATTGTATCGTTTCACCGTCATTGTCTTTGTAGGTTGCGTTCAGATTGAGTGTGTTTTCTGTGGAAATGGAGGAAACAATTTTGTTTATGTCTGTCTTGGGAATCGGACCTAAAACCATATAACGTGTAATGAACGGGGAGGCATGTAGGGTTTGATAGGAATCAACCCCGACTTTGTAGCCTGTTGCCTGCGTTGATTTACCGATGTTTTTTATAACAATTTGGTTTTCACCTTTGTTCAACGGGATTGTACCGAATGTTACTAACGTTCCAGCGACTTTATCGGGATGGTAGCAATCGTACGGTGTGCCGACCTTTGTGCCGTTGACGGTGAGTTCTACGTGTCCATATTCTGGTCCGCGGGTTAGAATAATACTGATTTCGTATAGGTTTTTGTAAGGCACTTCAAGCTTTTGATGGACTGAGGCATCTGCCGTTTTTGCGTTCAGTGCGACATGTCCTCCATCAATATCAATACCCGCATCCCGATAACTTTCTACCCTATATCCATCCGATTTCTGTTTGACGAACAGTGCTATTGCAGATTGTGTATTTTCTGGGGGAATTTTCCACGTTTTTTCATACCAAAACTGTGGGAGGGTGTAAATATCGCGTGCTTCGTTTGTTAGGTAGAGATTGTATCCCTCAAAGCAGATTGCCTCTCCTTGAAAATTGTGCCGTAACATCCAAGGCTTTTGCCTTATCATTTTTGCCAAATCGCCAATATCGTCGTGGTAGACCCACATTGCATTGTAGGTGCAAACTGCAAGTCGTTTGCCATCTGTTGAAATGCCTGCTCCTGTAACCAACCTTGCATCTGCGACTTCACCGACACGTTGCAGAACCTGCTTTGTGTCTGCATGCATTTCTGGGAATCGGTAAAGTACTGCACGTGCTTGCTCTTTGGAAACAATATAGGGGATTCCGTTTGCAATAAACAATCCTTCCGCATCTACATTGTTGTCAGGATACTGATAGGGATACTTCTCGATGACTTCAACCTCTGTTTTCGTATGTGGGTTCGGTTCTTTGAGGACAACCACATTTAGATCAATTCGCATTCTGCTATTGTTGCCGATGTCTCCGATCCAGAGTTGTCTTTTGTCGTCAATTGCGAGTGCTTCCCAGTCTCGGTTTCGTGTGCCTTTCACCTTGATTTCTTGGATGAGTTCGCCATTTCGTTTTGTTGCGTATAGGACTGAAGGATTACCAGAGTCGTTCAGCGTCCAATAGACACCATCAAACTGTTTGCTTGCGACAATGCCGGAGCTTTCGCGTATATCGGGATGTATATATTTGCCTGCAGGTTGCCACGGAGGCGATCCAAAAGATGTGGGTTCTTCAGCGATACTGAATGTTGTGGTAAGGATAAAGATTAGTGTGTAAAGTGGCAATCTCATTTAGGGAATTCCTTTGTGGTTCTTGAATTTTGGTGTCTATAGGAGCGATTATATACGAAATATCTTGTCAATATAGTGATCAACGAGCATCTTCAATATCAGCGTATATACGCAGATCAGGTAGCTGCTTGCGAAGTTTGCGAATTTGGGACATATCTTGAATTGGATTTTCTTGGATATGCAAAACTTTTAACTGTTTCAAGTTTTCTATAGGACTGATGTCCCGAATTTGATTTCCATTTAACCATATACCTAAAAGCTGGAAATTTTCCTTAAATTGAGGAATGTTTATGATTTTATTATTATCAAACCTTAAATTGATAAGTTTCGTTAATCCTATGATCGCAGTAATATCAGTGATCTGATTATTACTTAGGTCTAAGGACAAAAGTTTGGTTAAATTCTTGATCGGTGTGATATCGCCAATTTGATTTTCTTCAAGCGATAAGGTTGTAAGGTTCGTCAAATTATATATTGGAGAAATGTCAACAATTTGATTTCTATCAAGATATAGAAAAAATAATCGGGTTAATTCTGCAAGGGATGTGATGTTGGAAATTTGATTATTCCTGAGATTTAATTGACTCAGTTGTGTCAATCCTGCCAGCGATGTGATATCACTGATTTTATTGTTTGAGAGATCTAACTTTTTTAGTTGTGCCATATTCGCAAGTGAGGCTATATCATAAATTTTATTATTGTAGAGATTTAACGGCTCAAGTTGTGTCATATTAGCAAGTGGTGCTATATCGTTAATTTTATTATTGTAGAGATTTAACGTCTTAAGCTGTGTCAATTTCTCAAGCGGTGTGATATCACTGATCTGATTATCATTAAGCATTAGTGCTGTCAGTTTGGGCAATCCTTCAAAAAATGAAACATAAGGTGTCAGATCTTGAATCTGGTTATTCTCAAGTCCTAAGTCCGAAAGTTCTTCTAATCCATTGATGTGTTCAATCTCATTAATCTGATTACCGTCCAGCGAAAGTTTCCGAAGTCGAGTCAATCCAGACAATGGTGTGAGGTTGAGGTCGCTAATCTGATTACCTTCAAGCGATAAACTCCGAAGCTGAGTCAATTTAGACAATGATGTGAGGTCGCTAATCTGATTACTGCTAAGTACTAATCTCGTCAGTTTTGATAATTTTGCAAGTGGTGTGATGTCCCGGATTTCATTATTAGCAATAGACAAGGTGTGCAGTTGCGACAAATTTACCACGGGTGTAAGGTCTTTTATTTTATTATTCCATAAAGATAATTTTTCCAATTGCACAAGTCCTGCCAAAGGTGTGATATCTTGGATTCGATTCCCTTGAAGGGATAAATCTGTAAGTTCTTTCAATCCACTTAGCGGAGCGATGTCGGTAATGGGATTAGAATTTAGACTTAACGTCGTCAGATTTGTTAATCCTGCAAGAGGTGTGATATCTGCAATTTGACCACTATTAATTTGACCACTATTAATTGATAAACTTGTTAAATGTGTTATTTTTTCTATACCTGTCAAATCACTGATACTGTGTTCCCGTGTAGATAACTTTCCTAATTCATCCAACTTCTTTTGTGTGATAGGTTCATCAGGAGCTAAGCCCAATTCTTCCCGGATGGCTGCAGCTAAATGCGGATCGGGGAACTCTATTGGTTCTGGGCTGAACAACCAACGAATATTATCAGAAGCACAAAAAGTACGTTAATATGTTTCATGACGTTTTACTCCTAAATGTCCTATTTATTTATGGTAAATTATACAATTAATTCTACATTTTGAGTTGTAGGAGCGACCTTTGGTCGCGACCGGGGGCGTTCCTACAGAAGAAACCGAACGGTCGCGACCAAAGGTCGCTCCTACAGAAGAGGTGTATAATTATTTCAATAATTCACCATAGTTTCTTCTGTTTCCTCAAGACCAGTTAAATCCTCAACCTCAGCGATATCTGCCAACATTCGCGTATATTCGCGCAACTTCACTTGTAGTTCAGCCATCTCTTCTCGAAAAGCATTCCGTTCAGTTTCAATATCAAAATCGCCTGCAAGGCTTTTCCGATGCCACTTTGCAGTAAACGGACGGACGACTTGATTGAGAACAACTATTGCAATCTTTGTGAAGTTGATACATTCCGGCCCCCCTGTTCTCTGATGACTTCCCTCGTGATTGCAAACAGTGCGTATACACTATCTAAAGCCGTTTTTTCATCGCCATGCTCGGTTGGTAATGGTTGCGTAGTAATTCTTGTAAGCAATTCAATATACAGTGCCCAAGCAGCATTTTTGTCAGCATCTTTAGTGTTCCACTCCATCTGTAAGAACGGAGGAGTGAACTTCAAACTCTTCATGTCCCATTTCTCAAGCCAGTTTAAAAGTTTCATTCTTGCCACCTTTCACCTGAACGGTTATTCACAAAAGAGGGTTAGGAATTGTCGGGATTAAACATTGGTTGATTGTTAATCTAACACATTCCCTTATAGATTTCAATCTTTATTATTTTGTTCTGAATGTAGGGTGACAGAAACTTTACACACCCATTATAGATTCTGTTTGCATATTCTTGGCTGACATGGTATAATTAGCAAATGGCATTTGAGTTAAACGAAGTACCGGGAAAAGAAGTATCTATTACAGAAGACGGTAAGTCAGTCCTTACTTTTTCTTATGGAAAAACAGAATTACAACCCAATTTTCATCCTATTTATACACCGAATGAAAAGATAATAACTAATGGAATTTCAGGTAGTAATCTACAAGGACTCTGTTTTTTATGTGGAACAGTGAAGGATAGCACAAATAAGCAGTTGCTCAATAAGTTGCGAATTGATGCAAATAATGAAATAATGTCACCTATATTAATTCCAAACAAGGGAAGTGCAAGATTTATACACGAAACAGTGTTAAGGCATGAAGGCAATAGACTATCAAAGAAGTACTTTGTTTCGGTTTATCCTTTACATAACAACACGCGTAAACTTGATGTAACTATTGTATTACATTCGATTTCTGGTTTTTATGTATTTGAAGACGCAATCGGGTTGAGTTATCAAGCTGCTGAGATGGAGCATAGAAAGGTAGCAGATTCTAATAATAGAATCGGTGAATCGGAGGTTGATGGAAAAGAAACGGAATGGGCAACACTATGCGGTATCATTGATAATACTGCGGTTGGTGTGGCAATTTTACCTCATCCTGATAACGGAATTACCTGTTTCAAGGTAGAGGATGCATACAAAGGATATATGTTAGCACAACCCCCCATGTTTACCTTAGATACTAACGCAACCCACACACTTAAATATCGACTTATCGTTTATGTCGGCGACCTATTTACTACTAACATAGCGGATTATTATCAAGAATATATTTCTGATGAGAACATTAATACTTTTGAAGCAACCTAACCCAAGAATCTAACAAGACAATGAACAAGCATTTATCACTCCCATTATATAAAACACCCTCATCCTTACTTTCCGATGAAAAGTTTTTCACCCAGATTGACAATAATAGAATTCACTCTAAAAATGCCAATGGACATTCAGTTCGCAATGTATTTATTGAGACTTATGGATGCCAGATGAATGTGAGTGATAGCGAATTAATGGCAGGCATTCTAACACAAGCAGGACATAAGACCGTAGCCGACATTGAAGACGCTGATGTGATCTTACTCAATACTTGTGCAATCCGGGAGAATGCAGAAACGAAGGTTATCAATAGGCTTGAACATCTCAACCACAGAAAAAGGCGTGAGGACAATCTGATAATTGGTGTCTGCGGATGTATGGCACAACACCTTCGCGATAAGCTTTTGAAAGCAGCCCCTTATGTTGACTTGGTAATGGGACCTGATGCGTATAGAAATCTACCTATGGCTCTAAATGCCGTTGCAAGTGGTGATCCTTTCCTGGGTTTACAGTTGGATAAAAGCGAGGACTATGCAGACATTGCACCTATACGGAAAGAGGGAATTCGCGCATGGTTAACCATTCAGCGCGGATGCGACAAGATGTGCACATTCTGTATTGTGCCATTTGTCCGAGGTAGAGAGCGGAGTTTACCACTACATTTGCTAACAGATGATGTCAAGAGACTTGTTGACGAAGGCTTTAAAGAAATTGTTCTTTTGGGACAAACAGTCAACTCCTATCATGATGGTGATTATGATTTCGGTGAACTGCTTTGGCGTGTTGCCGAAATAGATGGTGTGGAACGTGTCCGTTTTACTTCTCCGCATCCTGCAGATGCTACGGATAGCATGATTGACGCAATGGAGAATTGTCCACAGGCATGTAAGCAGCTCCATCTGCCAATGCAGTCTGGTTCAACGCCTATGTTAGAACGCATGCGGCGCACATATACAGCAGAAGAATATCGCGAATTAGTTGCAAAACTTCGGGAAAGAATACCAGAGATCGCACTATCTACCGATGTTATTGTCGGTTTCTGTGGTGAATCAGAAGAAGATTTTATGGCAACATACAATCTCATGGAAGAAATTCGATTTGATTCTGCATTTATGTTTAAGTATTCTGATAGGGAAGGCACTTTAGCAAATAAGTCATTGGAGGATGACGTTCCTGAAACCGAAAAGGCAAGACGGCTAAATGAAATTATCTCACTACAAGAGCAAATTTCTGCAGAAATAAATCAAGCAATAATTGGCAAAACAGTCTCTGTCTTAGTAGAGGGGGATAGCCGACGGGACAAGGACCAGTTTCATGGAAAAACGGATACATTCAAAACGACTGTTTTTCCAAAGGAAAACGCACAAATAGGGGACATTGTTGATGTCAAAGTGCATACCACGACTGCACATACCTTGATTGGAAATATTATCGGAGACAATTGTTAGCATAACTGCGTTTCTATAATCATATTGAGGAGTTGCCAAATGGCACACATTTGGAGAAAAGAACATAAAGACCGTAGTAGAATCCTTGATAAGTTCTACACAAAGCAGGGAGTAGTCAAAAGATGTTTAGACGAAGTCCATAAATTACCTTACAAATATGATTGCGTGATAGAACCTGCAGCGGGAGATGGGGCTTTCTATAAGAATATTGAACATGACACCAAAATAGGGATTGATATTGATCCGCAACATGATGAGATAATCAAAGGTGACTGGTTCAATTACAACATAAGTGAAGATTACGAACGTGTATTAGTTATAGGGAATCCACCATTTGGTCAATATCAAAAATTATCTTCAAAGTTTATATCCCATGCCATCTCATTTCGGAATGTCCAAACGATTGCTTTTATTTTACCTGATGTCTACAAAAAACATACACGACAAAAAATTTTGCCTTATAATTGGAGGATAGTCTCTATCACTGAATTAGGAAGGGATTGTTTCACATTAGAAGGAAAGGACTATCATGTGCCTGCAAGTTTCTTCATCTTTGATAAATCAGAAGGAAAGGATTTAAGAGTTAATCCGAATGCCTACACAGAAACGAACGATTTTAATTTTTCCAATAAAGATGATTTTGACATCTTTGTATTCGGTGCTTCCCCAAAAAGAATTACAAAAAATCCAACACCAAACAACAGAGGATACTTCCTTAAGTCAAAAATTCCGGTAGAAGATTTAATATCTCGTATCAAAGCAGTTGATTGGGATGGAAATTCTTGTGCAAATGGTGGAGTATATTGGCTAACAAAATTTGAGTTTTTGGAACAATATATAAAATACCATGAACCAGATAGAGTTAAAGAAAGTCAGAGAAGTTTATTTGATTCTCTTTAGCGCAATGGGTAAGGAAAAAACTGACTACATCTTCACCATAACATACTATGAACCAGACAGAATTAAAGGGCACGATACGTTACATCTTAGACAACATAGATGAAAGTAGAAGAGTCCTGAATAGCGTAGTAAGTATTAGGAAAAAATTAATTGATTTAACTATTGAAGAACAAGTTATTTCTGAACAGGAATTTTACAAAATAAACGACTTGTGCTAATTACTA
>JAAXHO010000224.1 GCA_012270795.1 Candidatus Poribacteria bacterium | reverse complement strand
TTCGATTGAGAATAGCTGTCAGCGGTCAACCGTCAGCAGGTCGGTTAGCAATACCAATTCGCAGCCCCAGAGGGGCGGAATGTCTATAGAAACGCCACACACCCCAAAAACAAAAGCCCCAGAGGGGCGAAATCTATAGACTTAAAATTGTCCAAACTTTAGGGTCAAAAGAAAACACCCTCAGCTTGGCATGTTTTTCACCGGTGCAACGGAAAAACATAAGATACAATCCTTTGGGGAGTGTAGGAAGGCGTTAGGGGTTGACAATTCGCTATTGCTTCAGTGTCTCGACTTCGCTTTTCAGATTATCTATTTTTCGCTCCATCTCTCGGTAGTATATGATGTCATCTATGATTATCACAAGATAAATCGTAGACACTACTATTAACGTTAGAAAAAGGAGTATGAATATCATTTATCAACCTTCATATTAGGTTATTTTACTAACGCTATAAGTGCAATGATAACCGCACCAACAGCAGTGGCAGTGGTGATAATTTGCCAGACGCTTGCTCTGCTCTCTTGAGTGCCTTCAGTTTGCCTTTGATCCAAGCAACATCGGTTTCAAGATTACCAAGCCGTCTGTTGACCTCCTCAAACTGGCGTTGGATCTGCTCAAAGCCCTCTTTCATTAATTTGGAAAGTTCTTCGGTCGTCATCATGTAGAGACCTCGCATTCGTGACTACCAACAGCATTGAGTGTTCCTTTGGGAGAACTTATTGAAAATCAAAATGGCTGTCGCCAGTTCGCTAGTAAAACCCGTTTCGAGGGAACGGAGAAGGACTTACGCTGGGCGCGTAAGCCGAAACACTTCCCCACTGGCTTGGACACAGTATAACTATTTTGGAGGGTTTTGTCAAGAGGAAATACGACTGTTATGAAAATCACGAATACATCATACACCATCCTTATGAGACATACCAAGCCCATAAGAAATAACTCAGGGTCATTCGATTTTCTTGTAGGAGGCGGTGAATGCCCTAAGGCATTCATACCGTTGATTCTGATTCTGATTCTTTTCTAACCCCAACTTCCTGATTCTTCTTTAACAGGCGGATTCACGGAGATTTCACGGAGATTTTTTGAAGCCTTGATTTCACTGGGTTTCTGAACTTGAATTTTTGCTTCTCCGTGAAAGCGGATTTTGGTTATATTTTATTTAACGAAATAGTTGTTAGTTAAATGGCTATTGGTTGTTGGCTTTAAAAATTTAGAACAGGTAGGTGAGGTTTTCTAACCTCGTCAACTCTTAAAAGTAGCAACTTAGATTAGATATAGATTTGTACCTAAAATTAAGTTTAGTTAATATTTTACAATCTGACAGTTTAGTAGATCTTGATATACGTTCTCGACTTTCTATAGATTGCAAATTCAAATACCCGTTATTATGACCACATACGACTGCCAAACCATGTTTGACGTGTTTCACAATCGTATTTTTAACGATGCCAAGACACATTGTACCACCATACCTCGGTCGTTTTCCGCCCTTCTGCGGTAGTTGTCTATGGAGGCATCGTCTCTGTACATTAATTGGCGATATACAGAATATATCAGAATTGTCTACAATAGGTTCTCCTCCAATTGTATGGTATGCTAAACACCAACTATCCACACAATGCGCATCAAAGACATCTTCCGTTTTCTTAGAGGATTTCTTTAACCCAAGACTGTCACGAATATCTTTAGTTTCGTGTCCTTGAAGTGTAAAGAGTTGCCAGCGTTTCCGTACTTCAGTGTAGAACCACTGCTTGCCTACTTCCAGTGGACTGAAAGATTGGTTCCACTTCTTAGCACCTTTCCAAGTCTTCGCTTTGATGTCCTCAACACATACACGCGTAATAGGATAAATCTTCGCAAGCCAGTCTAATATACGTAATTTCCAATGCCATCTCGCACGAGTACTCGCAGGAATACGTTCTTTATTGACAAGTCTGTTCATGCGGTTCTGCCTATTAGGGCACTTACGAGACCTTCTACCGCTACGCAGTTGCCTACGCTTCTCAATCTTCTTTTTTGTGTGAGTATGAGCATCCGCCTGCACATTCAAATAGGTATGAGATTCAGATTTCACAGTAAAACCTTCCTTCTTACTACCAGGATCCACACCCACGGCTATCTGCTGCTTGTATCTGCTGGAAGGTTCACGATTAAGCCGAATACAGAATATGCCGTTATCCCAATAAGGCGTAGCATCCCCACACTTTATCATCAGAGCCGCTCTTACAGATGTTGTTGGCATCAACTGATTACCAGTTTTGTCTTTCACAGGAACGAAATTCATCGTAAATTCCTTTTCAGGTTATATGTTTCCCCATAGAGATCCCAACACAGAGAGGATACAGACTTGGGGAGCATCCGTAACATCTTTGAGTGTGCCACCAACAGTGTTGCGATATATGCCTCTATTCAGTATCTCACGTTGCAGGGTCCCCGCTTGGCTACGGATATTCTACAATCTCCACGTTTTAGCGTGGAGTTACTGAAACTGGTTCGATTAGAAGGTTTTGTGGAAACCGTAAATATAGTATACATAATTCTTGTGAACTATTTTAAGCCAATTTATCCACCACATAGACACATTTAGTTTCTCGTAGGACGGCTCCCAATCCTGACACTTCTTGTAGGAGGGATTTCCTAACCCCGACACTCAATAGCCCTGATTCACCACAGAAAACTTCGCAGTGAAAAAGGATAGCATAATCCTGTAAATCCTGATTCCGACAAGCACCAACCAACCGCCGTTAAAATAGGTAGGCGAGATTTCTAAATTATGCTACGAAAGCATAATTTCGCTTTGCTTTACATTTCCTGATCTATGCCGACAAAATTTCGGTAG
>JAAXHO010000288.1 GCA_012270795.1 Candidatus Poribacteria bacterium | reverse complement strand
AATAGTAATTAGCACAAGTCGTAAATCTGATATGGATCAAGTTGTTGAAGCAATTGCGAAAATAAAGTGGGCATGGAACTAATGCGGTGTCAACACCTAACTTGTAGGTCGGGTAGAGGCACGACACCCTACAGGATAGCCACAATCAACACATGTCGGGTTTCGCTTCGCTCTACCTGAAATCAACGGTATGAATCATGGCGAATGCCATGCGCGCATTCGCCCAATGGCATTCGCCGCCTACGGAAATGGTATATTATAAAGTAAAAATGGTATAATAAGGAAATCAAGCAAGTACAGAAGAGATACCTGATGCAATCACAACTAAATAAACCCCTTCTTGTCTACGATGCAGACTGCGGTTTCTGTAGATATTGGGTTAAGCGTTGGCAGCATGTCACTGTAGACCGAATCAACTATGCCCCTTATCAAGACATTGCATCAGATTTTCCAGATTTACCGATTTCTGCATTTGAAAAATCAGTGAAGTTAATTTTAGAAAACGGGGAAATCTTGTCAGGAGCAGAGGCAGTACTTAGAGCCTTGAATAATCGTTTTTTTCTATGGTTTTACTACAACCTACCTGGGTTTGCTCCACTATCTGAAATTGTCTATCGTTTTGTTGCTCAAAACAGAACTTTCTTTTCAGCTGTGACTCGCCTGTTGTGGGGAACGTATTCAGAATGAATTTTCTACTAATTCAACTCAAGTTGCTACATAAGTTGCACAAACTTATTGTTACAACATGTTTCAATCTTGATACACCTATTATCTCCATTTTGCTTGAATGAACATCAACCGAATTTTTATCAACTCCCTGAAGAATTCCACCTCGAAATAGGCGAACACATAGTTATCACATACAACTAAAACTTGTTAATTTATCGCTTTTATCATCAGCGAACGAAATTAAAACACAATTTTGATAATGGCATCTTTTTTGCTTAGTAATATCAAATTAATAAATTAATCTTCATCCGAATAATGTCTCATAAGTTGTAGAGATATGGTAGGAGCGACCTCCAAATCAACGGTATGAATCATGGCGAATGCCATACGCGCATTCGCCTTTTGGCATTCTCCGGGTCGCGACCGGGAGGTCGCTCCTACCGAAGAGAGGTGCCCAAACAGCAATAACAGTGGAATTCCTTAATGAGACAATATTTTTCAGAATTGGTATAATATACAAATACAAGAAAATAAGACACAATCCGTGTGCCGTGGCCATTTAAGGCAGTGGAGAAAATAATGAAAACCTTTTACTTTTACATAATCACTTGGCTACTGATGTTAGCTTTGAACCTGCAGGTTGTGTATGCGCAACAGCAGCCTACGACAGAATCAACGGAAGAATCTGCTGAAGTTATTTTTCAATTGGCTAAGCGTTTACAATTTGCAGATGGTACCGAAGTAAAATCCATCGCTAAAGATAATATTGACGCACTTCGGGATCGACCTATTCGCCTTGGGTTAAATAAACATCTTGATGGCGTAATGCTAACAAACCAAAAGAACCGCAAGTTTCGTGTGCGCGTACGAACCTGTAGAGAATACGATGCTGCGCTTAAGCGTGGTTACTATCCTAACTCGAATTTTGATTACCAAATGTCTATATGGTTTAGACAGCACTGTGGATTGTTGAACGCTTTAAAGGGGGCAGCTGTTCCGCAGCAAAGTTTTATATCAAATCCTAAAGTGGGAATAACCAATTTAGATTTGATTCCTTTATCCCTTTTTCCTGAAGCGAAGGAGATAGATTCGGACTCAGGAGCGACATTTCAGAAGCAGATCAAGAATGGAAAACTCGTAGTTTTAGAAAAGAATCAAAACTATTTGGCGATCAAGGGAATAGATATGGCACAAGGTTTACAGGAAGTGGTGCGTGCTGACTTTAACAACGACGGTATTGAAGATATTTTACTGTTTGAGAGTCATAATATCATGAAAGGCACATACGGCGACGGTGGGGTTATTGTCTTGACCCGTAAATCAGTGGATGGAAGTTTGAAGTTGTACGACCACCTAACCGTAAAAAATCTTCCTCACTATACTGGTCTGATTGAAAGTTTGTATTATAACTCAAGTTGTTACATAGTAGCATAAACTTCCAGTATCCCCTTGCAAGCAAGGGGAATGCGTAAGTCCTGTATAATTCATTTTGTTAGGATAGGACTTACGCAAATTGAGCAGAAAAGAGATATATTTGCTTAAAAAGTCGTTATTTTGGTCTTTTCAACACCACCTCCCCATACACTATCGCTATGGGACCCTTCCCTTTAGCAGTGGGGTTTTAAGAAAAATGCGTAAGTCCTGTAAGAATTCTTGAAACTAAATAACTTTGTTTAATTTGAAAAAAAATTGTTGCCTTAAAAGTGCAAAAGTGTTATATTTAATCCAAGGCGTTAGAAATGCACGTTTTAGGTGTGTTACGCCAGGGCACGCAAACCCCCAAGGTGGGGGTGCGCCGAAAGTGTCGTAAGTACGATCAGCGCGTAGCCATGCCATAGTAGTAGTATGACAGGGCTGGTTTTCATTATAGCACAGACATTAGTTTGATGCTATAGGAATATGAAAACCAGCGGGCCCAAAAGGGACATTTGATTACTTCTCCTTACAAGCGTATAATGCGAAATTGTCTGAATTCAAACAAGCAGAATTTTCGTATAACTTACATGTTTTTGGTTGCTATTATTGTCCTGGTTCATGCAGTGAGGGGGATCCTTTATATGAAGCGTTGCAAGCGGCAGAAAAAGCAATGGGTGTTGCGAAGCAAGCACTCGACTCTACAATTGCTTCTTACAACAAGGAGAAGGATAAAAAGAGAAGGCAGATAAAGCGGTTAAGAAACTTGAAAAGGATATCGCAAAGCTTGAGAAGTGCCAAGCAAAAAATGCCGAAGAATACACGGCGTTGACAGATAGGTTGACTGACGTGAACGATGAACTCAAGAAGAAGAACCAAGCAAAGACTGACACAAATACGGAACTGGAGATATTAGATGCACTCAAGGAAGTCGCACCGTCGTATATGAATAACTTACATCAAGCGGTTATAGATGGTGTCGATCTTGGTCAATGGGTCATAGACAATCCACCCCCTACAGGTTTTGAATATTTTATTTCAAAATACATAGGTCGCTTTCAATAAGGAGGGAACGATCATGAAAATGAGACTTTTTATCTTTGCATCTGTCATTCTTGTGTTTGGTCTTTGTGTAACGTTTATTGTGCAAAGAAGGCGTGTGTCTGTTACATCAACGGAGACAGCACAGCATACCACAACGGAGCAAAAGGAGGGACACGATATGCCGGACTCTTCATCCGAAAGTTCTAGGGATTATCGTCAAGAGAGAATACAAGATATTGAAGATGATATTCGTTTGGCAAAAAAACTTGGTAAGGATAAGGCGTACATTGCATATTTTGAAGGCAAACTTGAACTTGAGCGTCAACCGCTAAAACCAGGTGAGGACGGATTGCTGGTGCACTATGATTATGTTATCGCTCATGGTCACGCAGTTTTTGGTCCTGAATATATTGAGGAAACGAAAGCAGAACGCGCTGCGTATCTCAAAAAGATTGCTGAGGAAAAAGCGAACTATGAAACGCTCAAGCGCGCAAACGAAGAAAAGCGTGCAGCGTATGCTGTGATGAGTGATGCAGAAAAGGTGTCTTACCATGAGAACGAAGTCAAAGAGAGTGAGGAACGGCTGCGTCTTGCGAAAGCAGAAAACAATACAGAACAGGTTCATTTCTTAGAAATGGTCGTTAAAAACAACAAGTATGCTGTGGAATTTTTCAAGGGACTTGTTGAAAAAGAGCGTAGCAGGCCTGAAAGGGATCGAGAGGCTGCGGAAATTAAGGCAGAGCTAGATGAAATAAAGGAAAAGTATCGTGACTATCTTGTGATAGAAGTTGTAGATGGTGAGGAGCAGATTGTTGGTGTCAAGTTGCCCCCATCTGTGTATTTAACGGATCGGGATCCGTCGGTTTCTGAGGATGCTGTCGTGCCGATGAATTCTCCATCCGAGTCTGCTGTTCCTGTTTCACCAGAGGTTGATCCTGTTCCTGCTTCACCAGATACGATTGAGTCCGTGCCGACTGTGCCTGCTTCACCAAAGGGTGTGATGGATTCTATCGTCAAAGTCCATACGCAATTCAATACGTGGCATACCGATGTCATCACCAAGAAATACCTTGATGTGGTGATTTCACAGTATCTGACCCCCACGGAGTTTGAAAAGTTTTTCCCGACCGAAGCGGAACGGCAGCAGTTGCAGCGTCGCACTGATGAGTTGCAAAAGTCTGTGGTCTCTAAGGTGCGCGAAGTTGTTTCAGGTGTCAAGGGGGCGACCCCAGAGCAGAAACGCCAGTTAGCGAGAGAGTTGGTCACTGCCAGCTATGAGAAGTCATTTGCTGAGTTGGTGCTGAAGGCGTTAGAACAGGACGCTGAAGAATAACGCCACTCGACGAACATTATCACAGGCAGGTATCCGTTTTGGGTATCTGCCTGTTTTTTATCAATCTTTCGAAATTTCGATCCTGCAACCTAAGAGTGAATTTAAAGTACAGACTTACGCAAAACGGTAGGCGAGTTTTGTAAGCGCGCTGGGAACTAAGAATACTATCAAAATTATGTCATTTTCGGCATAATTTTTGATAAAATCATGAAAATTGCGTAAGTTCTGGTTAGGAGAATTTATGTATAGTGATTTCTTGAACGTCGCGTTAGATGCAGCGAAAAATGCGGAAGATATTATTACTTCATACTACTCAAACGGCTTGTTGAATGTTGAACTAAAAGATGATGAAACCCCAGTCACCCGAGCCGATACCGAAGCGGAAAAAGCAATTAGAGATACCATACAAAATTCATTTCCTGATCACGGATTCTTAGGTGAAGAATATGGGACACAGGAAGGCACATCGCCCTATACCTGGATTATTGATCCGATTGATGCTACGAAAAACTATATCCGCAAAATCCCTATTTTTGGTACACAGATTGCCCTGATGAAGAATGAAGAACTCATCCTCGGTGTATCCAATGCACCACTATTAAATGAACTTCTCTATGCAGAAAAGGGCAAAGGGGCATTCCTAAACGGGAACCCTATTGAGGTATCCAATGTATCCAAAACATCAGGCGCGATGATCTGCTACGGGGGATTGAAATGGTTCGTAGAAAAGGATTTATTCACCGGTATTTACAACCTTATCAATGTGACTGCACGTTCAAGAGGTTTCGGTGATTTCTATATGTATCATCTCCTTGCTTCGGGTAGAGTTGACACAGTGGTTGAAGCAGCTATTAGCATTTGGGACATCGCTGCAATTACAGTTGTTGTCCGCGAAGCAGGTGGAACGGTGACAGATATACAAGGACAAACTATCACGAAAGATACTGATTCGCTGATCGCAACAAATGGTGTTTTGCACTCCGAAGTCCTGAGCTATTTCAATGAAGGTTAGCAGATCGCTTGATGAAGTGTTTTCTGTCCTATGTATGATATACCATTTCTAATATATTATGTCTCATTAGTTGCTGATATCTGGTAGGAGCGACCTCCTGGTCGCGACCGAGAGGTCGCTCCTACCGAAGAGAGGACCTCCAATCAGCAATAACAGTAGAATTCCTTAATGAGACAATATTTATTTGAATCGGTA
>JAAXHO010000278.1 GCA_012270795.1 Candidatus Poribacteria bacterium | reverse complement strand
TTTTGACACGGATGAACAACAAGTTTAGTGGTTTCACACTCGGTGTTTTCATAAATAAATGTTTAGGTCGTAAGTTGATGGCATTAAAAGATGTTGTTTATGCATAAATAAACAATACAACATGTTGTATATTATGAATAGTAATTAGCACAAGTCGTAAATATAGATATTTTTAGAAGAATTTATTAAAAGTTGCTATAGTTATCAGTTCGCTATCAGTTTGGTATTATGCTTATGGCAAAGAAAAAAAGTAGGTCCGCAAATGTTGCACGCAAGCGGGAAAAACGCAACCGGGACCGTAAATCAAAACAGAAAAAGTTAGCAGCAGAAAAACAAAGGAAGCCAACTTTTGGACCTTATGGGAAGATGGATGATGAACGTTTGCATGCACTCCTATTGCAAACTCATGAACTCCTTGAGGAACCAGAAATCAAAAAAGTTCACTTTGATTTAGAACAGATGCAGGGAGCAATGTTAAAATTATTTTTTCACTGTATGTCAGAGAAGGAACCTACTCCAGACAATCAAAATATACAACCCAACACAAATGCAGAAGACATAGTCACTTACAATAAATATGGAATTGAGTTACCTATGCCAGATATGGAGGAAGTTAGAGAAAGGTTCTGCACAGAAGTCCTGTTAAGTCTAATGAATAAAAAATTTATGCGTTCCCTGTTTTTTGCATTAAATGCCTGTGAAAACCGTTTTAAACAAACAGGTAATCGGGAAGGTGCAGAGGTTGCCTTTGTCGCACAAGCACTATTTGAAGTCGTCCCCCCTGATATCATTGTTGAACATCCATTAATTGAAGGAATAGGTATACAAACGTTGCGTCAGCTTGTTGAAAACCCCCTACCTTCTGATATTCGGGAACCTATTGTCAGAGAATTTCTTTCAGATCTTCTTGAACACAATAATTCTGAACACCAAGACGATCAACTATCAGAAATGTTTTCTGACAAGACTGTGGTGGAGGCAGTGTCGGCGGAATCTGAAAAAGAAACAATAGAAACTTCCGATATGTTCCTGTCAGATAATGAACCACCTAACCGAGTGTTACCAAGTAAACCTGATCTGGAAACGCTTCCTGCGAAAGCTCTCTATAAAAACTTTGACGGTCTGGCAATCAAGGATGTGTTGAAAGGAATGAATGACAACATTTTTGATAATGAAACAGCAAATCGACTTGACTATTATACCCATGATCAGAAACTTTGTATCACAGTAACAGAAAATCGTATACAACTTCATGCACATTCAGAAGAAAAACTAACAGATGCCATGAAAAACTTGGAGTCACATTGCCAATCGGCAATAATGTATCTCGCGAAAACCTATGAAGAAGGAGGTAAAACTGATGCCACGGAGTAAAAGCGGACAAGTTAGAAGACGCACACAAATTCGTCAACGCCAACTACGCCGTTTGAAAAAGAAGAAGGCTGCGTTGAAAGAACAATTACAGAATCGTTAACTACGTTATTCCTACATAATAGGTGGGTCCTATTCCCGCCTATTATTTTTAACAAACAATCGGAAGTATATAGAACTAAATAATCCAGATATCTGTCTACCGTATAGTCAGAATTGGAACTTTTCCCAGATTTAATCGTCTAAAAATACAATTATTTCATTAAAGGAGAGGAATTGTGATAAGAAATTTCGGTATAATTATTATTTTTTTATTTTATTCAACACTTATATCATCTGCTCAAGAAACCGAAAATACAGAAGATGGTGTGTATACACTTCCCACACAGACAGTAACTGCCCAGAAGAGGGAAGAAAAACTGCAAAAAGTGCCCATTTCAGTTACATCCATTGATAGCACAAAAACCGAGGAATTACAGATTAGCAACATAAATGAAGTTGGACGAATTTCACCAAATTTCAAATCTTATAATGATGGTAGTGGACTTTACACTATGATTGCCAGTAGAGGTATTTTCACTATTGACGTAATTCCAGTCGTTGGTGTTTATGTCAATGATATTCCGCTCTTTAACACTTCTGCTTTCCCAAGCGTGTTATCAGATATTGAAAGAATTGAAGTACTTAGATGACCACAAAGCACTTTATATGGTCGTAATACCTTGGCAGGTGCTATCAATATAATAACCAAAACACCAGCAAATAAAACCACCGGTTTTGCTTCGATTGGGTACGGAAATCTAAATCAGATTGAAGCGAATGCTGGTGTCAGTTTGCCAATTGTTGATAATGTCCTGTTTTCTCGACTTAGTGTGAGTGCAAGACTTAGAGACGGGTATATTGAGAATACGCTATTAGAAACCGACAATCTATTAGAACACCAAAGATACGGTGGGAATTTACAACTGACCTATCTCCCAACCGACAAACTTACATTCTCATTGAACGCATCATTAAATCAAAAAGAGGTAGATGCTCAAGCATTTGTTGGTGGTGCTGGTGTGTCTGGTGAAGTTATTAAAGCCCAATTGGAGGACAAACCTTATGAGGTATCCTTCAATACGCAAGGAATGTACGAAACATTAGTGTCAAATAATGCTTTGAAAATTAGCTACGAAACTGATAGTTTGTCTATTTTGTCAATTTCCTCCATGCAATATACTGACAATACAGGTCATGATGATGAGTTAGATTTCTTACCCTTTGATCTCAATACAAGGAAATATTTCTCAAGGATATTTACAACCTTGTCAGAAGAGTTGAGAATTAGCTCCGAATGGAGTAATCTTCAGTGGTTAGCAGGTGTTTTTGTATATAATTTCAATATAGATAGGCAGGAAGATAATCAATTTGGAATTGCTAATGCAGGTCGCGTAACAGATCCAGACGCAGCAGCACAATATCCATATACGCTAATTACTGTATCAGAACAGCAACACACCGGTTTTTCTATCTTTGGTAACGCTGAATATATGATCACGAAAAGTCTGAGAGTAAATGGAGGTGTTCGTTTTGAGATAGAGGAAGCTCAAGCTGATGTGAGTCGATCCTATACGAAAGATGGAAACGACAACTATCAATATCCGAATTTGGGGGTATTCCCTGCTACTTTTGAAGAAACTGAAACATTTTCTGCTGTCTCTCCAAAGGCTGGTCTCTCTTATGATGTCATAGACAATGTAATGTTATATGGGAATATTGCACGAGGGTACCGCCCTGGTGGGTTTAATTCTTTTGCAGCTGATGAAGATACCGCTAATTTTGACTCAGAATATAGTTGGAACTACGAAGTTGAAATAAAATCAATGCTCATGAAAAATCGTATCAGAGTCAATCTTGCCGGTTTTTACATTGATTATCAAGACCAGCAACTATATACTATTTTGGATATTGCAACATTCAATATTGGTCGGGACAATTTGAGTCGTAGTGTTAGTATCGGAGCAGAATTAGAAACTGAATGGGCACTCTTAGATGGCTTAACTGCAACCATTAATGTTGGGATTTTAGATACTGAAATCACAGATTACAATACAATTTCTACTGCAGGTGAATTAGACTATGCCGGGAATAAGCAAGGTTATTCACCCCAATTCAATGGGAATTTTGGGCTCAACTATGAAATACCTATTAACGACCTTCTTACACTGAAAGCAATAGGTGACTATCAGTATCAAACCGATATGTTCTTTGATCCAGAAAACACAATTCAACAGGATGCCTATGGCTTGTTAAATGCGCGTCTTGTCATATCCACTGAAATGATTGACCTTATCTTTTGGGGACAAAATTTGACTGATGAGACCTATTTCAGTTACGGTTATAATTTTGCTGGGGTAGGAGGCTTCGCAAGCTACGGTTTACCCAGAACATTCGGTACAAAACTTTCAGTGAGATTTTAGGGAATTATGGGCGTTACAACGTCCGTTTTTTCTGGTTTAATTCTTCTCATTTCAACATGAAATGAGAAGAATTAACAGTTTTTTTCAAATAGGCAAAATGTTGCGGAGAATCCAGACACAAACTGAATACCGTGAGTTAAAAATTCCAATTGCGAAAATAAAAAAAGTGAAAAATATAAAAAAATAATCAAATTTACTTGACATTTGTAATTGCAGTGAGTATAATTAACAAAAATCATGACAAAAGTTTGTGATTTAGGTAATTAGCATCCTTTTGGATAATGAGATTCGTTATCAGAATTGCTGCTGGTTTCAAGCCTTTTTGAAAATCAAACAACAAATTTTATTTGATAATGAATCTCAATATCATAAATTAAGATTAGATATGAAAAACCGATATATTTTCACAATAATTCTGGGATTATGTTATTTGTTTAGCATCAATGTTAGTGCTAATACAAACCCATTTTCAGTTTCTGGTTATGGCGTTATCAACTATGCCCATTATGATTGGGACTTAGATCCAAACAGGCGTGCGTCAATTGACGTAGAACGTTTTGTTGTTGCTCCAAAATACCAAATCAGTGACAATATCCGTCTTGAAGCGGAAATTGAGTTTGAACACGGCGGTACCGGCAGCACAATGGAATTTGACAAATTCGAAGAATTCGGTGAATTCGAGATGGAGATTGAAAAAGGCGGTGAAGTTATAGTTGAAAAACTGGCTGCTGTTTTTTCATTACACTCCTATATCAATTTCCGTGTTGGACATCTCATTGTTCCCGTTGGACTTGTTTCGAAACGGCACAGACCACAACACTACTTTACCACAACCCGCCCCGAAGCAGAAACTCACCTTATTCCTACCATTTGGCACGAGACAGGAGTAGAAGCATTTGGCTCCATCGGTCCATTGAATTATCAAGCACAAATTGTGAACGGTTTGGATTCGACTGGTTTTAGTTCACGTCATTGGATTGTGCCAGGGCACCAACTACGGTTTGAGACGGTCAATGCTGAAGCACCTGCGTTTGTAGGACGACTTGACTATGTGTTTGATGAAAATGTAATCCTTGGTGTTTCAGGTTATTATGGAGATACTGCTGCAAATCGTCCAAAACCGGACGTGAAATTTGATGCTCATGTTGGCATAGTAAGTATTCACGGGTTTTACGAGGTAAATGCTCTGAAAGTCAGAGGGTTGCTCCTGTGGGGTGCACTCCAAAACGCGGATAGACTATCAAGAGTGAACCGTTCACTCTCAAACAATCTCAATGTAAAGCGTACACCGTTGGGCAGCTCAGCTCTGGGTTGGTACATTGAGGCTGGGTATGATGTATTATCATTTATTAAGAAAGCAGAAACATCCTCTCAAAAACTGGATGTGTTTGCGCGTTATGATTATTACGATACGATGGCAAGTGTAGAAGGAATTATCTTTGATAACCCTCGATGGGAAAGAACTACATGGACATTTGGTCTAAATTACCATGTACACCCAAAGATGGTTTTCAAGAGCCACTATTCACTACGAAGGTTAGCTGAGATAGATGAAGATAAAGAAAATACCTTTTCACTCGGTTTAGGTTTTCAATATTAACTTATGAACCGCGGTAAACAGCCCGCGATATAAATATATTAGATGGAGACTTGTTATGAAACTTTATGATTTTATGAAAAACTACAAACTACTTTCTCTTTTTTCTTGTTTACTCCTCGTAACCTCTTTTGCAATTGGATGTATCGGTTGTGGAGAAGATGACGAAGATGATAACGGTGATAGCGAAGTATATGATGCAAATGAAATACTCGATCACTATGCAAATAATGTTGTGTTGGCGATTTATACGGATTTAGACACTAAAGCTGGTGAACTCTTGACTGCAGTCAAGGCATTGGAAGAAAATACCACACAAGCAAACCTTGAAACAGCACAAGAAGCATGGAAAGCAACGAGAATTCCATGGGAAACAAGTGAGGCATTTCTATTCGGACCTGTTGACACCCAAGGACTTGATCCTGCGTTAGATAGTTGGCCCGTTGATCATGTTAATCTACAATCAGTTATTGATAGTGATAATGAACTTACTGTGGACTATGTCAGTGGATTAGAAGTTACACAAAAGGGGTTTCATACCATTGAGTTCTTGCTTTTCCGAGAAGGCGATCAACGTATGGCATCAGATATAACAGAACGTGAAATGGAGTATCTCATTTCATCAACCATGAACCTAAAAGACAGTACATTTCAGCTGCAAAATGCGTGGGCAACCCCAGGCGAAAATTTCGCCAGTGTAGTTGCAACAGCTGGTGTTGAAGATAATTCTGTTTATCCGTCACAAAGTGCTGGATTGCAAGAGCTGGTCAACGGTATGATCACCATTGCTGATGAAGTCGCAAACGGTAAACTATCTGATCCTTACAACGAAGAAAATACAACAAAGGTTGAATCTCAATTCAGCTTTAATTCCATAGCAGATTTTCAAAATAATATCAGAGGCATCCAAGCTGTTTATACTGGAAATTACAATGATGACGGACCAGGATTAGATGATTTTGTCAGTGGTGAAGATTCAGATTTGGATTCACGTTTCAAATCAGAAATTATGGTTGCAATTGATGCTATTGGGGCAATTCCAGATCCATTCCGTGATTCAATTACCGAAAACCGTCCCACTGTTCAGAATGCCATTGATGCAGTGGAGACAGTTCATCAAACACTTAAACAAAATATACTCACCCTTGTTGAGGAAAGTGAATTCAATTAGAATTCGTAAACGTGTTTTATCAGCACGCCAAGTTATTTCGTTACTGAAAACAATATGCATTATTATAACAGAGTTCTTCATATTCTAATACTTGTCCTGATCCTATTTGGTTGCGATTCTGAAAAATCGACAGATATTATCAATTCAGAAACCAATGTAGATTATACAGGTGCTCTATCTGGGGGAGACACAACAGTCTTTGACGCATCCAGTCATGCGTTCTCAACACCAGCACCGAATCTGGTATCAGAAGCACTTGATAAACATTTAGAAGGGGATGTTGAGTTTGAAGCAGTTTTTGTGACGGCTCCCGCAGTCGTGAATCCTGGTTTAGGACCTATATATAATAACATATCTTGTATCAATTGCCATAGCCGTGATGGCAGAGGTCGCCCACCCAACATTGATGAGAAATTGGTTTCAATGTTGTTTAGACTCAGTCTTCCAAATTCTGAAAATGAGGAAACTGGCAACTCACCTATTCCTGTACCCGGTTATGGAACACAGTTGAACAACCGGTCTATCTACGGAACGCCTGCAGAAGGTACAGTCAAAATTGAGTATACCGAACAACCTTTGACTTTACAAGACGGAACGCGTGTCCACCTTCGTTATCCCAATTATGCTCTTACTGATACCTATCATCCTTTACCTGAAGATGTGGAAGTATCACCTCGAGTTGCACCTGTCGTTTTTGGTCTCGGTTTATTGGAAGCAATTCCTGAAGAAACAATACTTGAAAACGCTGATGAAGATGATAGCAACGGAGACGGTATCTCTGGAAAACCGAACTATGTTTGGGATGTAGTAAACAAAACTTATGCTTTAGGTCGTTTTGGATGGAAAGCAAATCAACCAAATCTGCTGCAACAGGTCGCTTCTGCATATCATGATGATATGGGGATAACGACTTCATTGTTCCCATTAGAGAATTCTACAGGACAATCTCAACTTAAAGAAAACAGCGCAACACCTGAAGTAAGTGATGAGATTTTAGATGTGGTGACATTTTATGTGCAAACATTAGCAGTTCCAGCTCGTAGGGAAGTTGAGAACCCCCAAGTTAAGCACGGTGAGAGACTCTTTGCTCAAGCACAATGTGCAGATTGTCATATACCAACATTAAGAACTGGTGTGTTGTCAGGTGTCCCTTCAGTCAGCAATCAGACGATTCACCCATACACTGATTTACTGTTACACGATATGGGACCTGATTTAGCAGATAATCGTCCTGATTTCCAAGCAAATGGTTATGAATGGCGGACTCCTCCTTTGTGGGGAATCGGCTTGGTGAGAACAGTTAATGGGCATACCAACTTTTTACACGATGGTAGGGCAAGAAACCTAATGGAAGCAGTTCTCTGGCACGGTGGTGAAGCAGAAAAATCACGAGAAACCGTTTTAGAGATGTCAAAAACTGAACGCGATGCCCTGATTGCGTTCTTAGAATCCTTGTAGTAGAAGAATCATAAGGATATAACAGATGAACAAAAAATATATCAAATTCAGGTACTTAATGTTGGCACTGTCAATTGTTATTGGTGTTTCTATCTGTGGGTGTGAAAGCGATCCTATACTCTCACCACAGGTAGAAGTATCTGAAGAAGCTGGTGGGAGTTACGGAAACACAAACCTACCAATAAATGGTAGTCAAAACACACAAGACGTTTTTAATGAGCAAGAGAACAGAAAAATTGAATACAAACGCAGTGAAGTTTTCAACCCAAAACGCTTTTAGTAAAGTATTAGGAATGTTTCATGAATTATTCTATTTTTAAAGTTGGCAAGTCTAAAATTGGTTTTAGAACAAAAACAATCATTATTATATTTACCTTCCTATTTGTGACGCTACCACTGTGTCACAGTGCATCAGAAATAGGCGGAAAAGTGATTGACAAAAATACTGGTGATGCTATTGTTGACGCAATTGTTAAACTAATATCAAATGGTAATGTCCTTGATGAGACAACTACTTCAAATGATGGTAGTTTTCTTTTCACGCAAAATACACAAGACGCTCAAGAGATACATGTGAGTTCAACCGGTTTTACTCCTTACAGGAAAGTTCTAACAATTGCTACAGATTCACCATTATATTTAGAAATAACGTTATCTGATCAAGTCTTTGAATTAACCCCAGTAGAAATTATTGGACAATCACTACAAAAACATAAGAAACTGACAGGAACTATGACCAAGTTGGAACCGAGAGAGGTTAACTTTATAAATCCTGTCGGAACACAAGAATTGCTCGAATTCATTCCAGGTATAAACGGTTATGCGGATGACGGTTTTGGAAATTCGCGGTTGAGTATTGGAATTAGAGGTTTAAACCCGCGGAGAAGTGCACGAGTCCTTATACTTGAAGACGGTATACCTATTCAACCCGCTGTATACATCTATCCTAATGCTTACTACAATCCCCCAGCAGATAGAATTGATGCGGTTGAGGTAATAAAGGGAAGTGCTGCAGTCCGTTACGGTCCACAAACCATGGGTGGAGTCATCAATTATACGACAAGAAAACCTGATGGAACACGCAGCTGGGGAAATCAGTTAACATTCGGAAACAACCAATACTATAGTGTATTTTCAGAGTTGAGAGGTATAGGGAATCAAGAAAAAGCCTTTTCAGACTTACAGCTTCTCTATAAACATGGGGATGGGTTTAGAGAAAACAATTCATTTGATCAAGCGAACGGAACTCTGAAAACGTTATTTAAACTCAATGAAGAGAAGACGCTCTACATTAAACTAAACGGCAATTTTGAAAACTCAAATGCAACTTATACGGGTTTAACAGAATATACTTATGAAAACGATCCAAATTTCAATCCAAAAGAAGACGATAATTTTCGAATCATACGTACATCCCTTGACCTAATTTATACAAATAAGATGACAGAAAACCTAATTAGTAATACGATTGCCTATTCAAATCTATTTGACCGACGGTGGTGGCGCGAAGACGATATCTTTGTACGCCCAACCTCACTGGAGAACGGTGAACTGGTTCCTGTACCTTATTTCCAAACAGGTGACCTTGTCAGAACTGGTAATGGCAAAAGCAACTTTGGTATCCTTAGAACCTTTTATGTAGGAGGAATTGAACAGAATTATTCTGTAGGCCACGACATCGGGGGAAATTCCGGACGCGTGGAAGTCGGCGGTAGAATTCACTGGGAACGTTTCATTGATGATAAGAAAATTGGTGATGCACCTGATGCACGGGATGGAATATACTATACTGGAACACCCGATTCTACAGATGATCCTGTCAAAATTGTTGGGCAGAGTCACCACTATGAAACCACTGCATTAGCACTTTATGCAAAGGAACAGTTAGAATTACAAAACCTAACACTAACACTCGGTACACGTTTTGAAGTCTTTAAACAGGACCGAGTAGACAGGTTACGAGGATCGGTTTATGCAGACAAAGTGTCCTCTGTACTATTGCCAGGACTTGGTTTGAACTATGAAGTCGGTAAATTTAATATCTTCGGTGGAATCCATAGGGGGTACACGGCACCTTCCAGCGGTGCACTAAAAGTTACAAACTTCGGACAGAATGTTGATGTCGGTGGACTTGACCTTGAACCTGAAAAAAGTTGGAATATGGAAATTGGATTTAGATCATGGGTTCGAAGTTTAACCCTTGAAACTGCGGGTTTTTATATTATTATTGAAGACTTAGTCGCTGCAGGGCGAGGCACCGCATTCAAGAATTTAGGGAAGGTGAACCTATCTGGAATTGAACTCGCTTTAACACTTGGTATATCCGAATTCGTAGCCATACTACCCGATATCAATACTACGTATACATATCTTCAGACTGAAATCGTAGATGGTATTGTGAAATCTGCCACAATTGCCGGGAATGTTGATGTAGATTTAAACGGGAACGAACTTCCTTATGCACCCCATCATACCTTTACAGTTGGATTGTCAAAAAACATAGGTGATTTTCTTCGCATGCGTGCTGATATGCGTTTTGTTGACGAAGTTTTCACTGATTTTGAAAACATTCAATATACGAAAAATCGTGGAGATACAGGGCCTATACCGAGTTATTATATTGTCAACGCAAGTATAGATTGCAAATTAAACTCACAATGGCGACTGTTTTTCACAGCTAAAAACATTTTTGATAAAATTTATATCGGGTCACGACTGCATTCAAATGCGGGACAACCTGAAGCAAACTTGAGTTCGGGAATCCTAATCGGACCCAGACGACAGATACTAATCGGTATCAAGCAAGGTTTATAAAAATAAACTATGGTGAAGTTAAAAAATAATTATACACATCTTCTGTAGGAGCGACCTCCCGGTCGCGACCAGAGGTCGCTCCTACAACTTGGAGTGTAGAATTAATTGTATAATCTACCATAAATAGTTACAGTCAAAGGCAAAACGCCTTAAACGATAATGAGACTCAATATGCTTTTACAAGAAGAATTTAATTTCTTTTACAAGGAGAATTTAATGAATATCTTTACAAGAAAATCACAATGGTTAATTGTTGTATTAACTCTTACATGTCTATTCTTTACTGCGTGTGGTAGCGATGAAGATGACGATACTAACGGCGCAGACATGGAAGCAGACATTGATGTGCCTGAAGCGTATGTTTTTGACAGCCGCTTTTTTGAGGATGAAAGCAGTGTCTCCTATTCAGGGCAAGTTGTTCGCAACTTACTTCTGCAAGACCTAAAGACATTAACTGATAGCGTGGGAAAAGAGGGGACAAGTTCTGTTAGTTTGGATGACATGTTGCAGTTTTATGCTTATGATGATGCCTTAAATCTAACAACTCTGACAACAACAGGAACATTACCCGCTCTTGAGGATCAATACACTTCACTATCAACTGGCAAAAACCTTGTTGGAAAGATTTCTGATGCCCCAGTTATCGGTTACAATCGTACTGCTGATGATTTGGTGAGAGAATGGTTTCAAAAAATCGCAGATAATTCACAGGATTCAAGTAAATTGGGAACTCACTTGGCATACACAACAGAAGATGGTGTTGACTTGTCCCAGATGATCAACAAAGTGCTCATAGGTGCAGTACCATATTACCAAGCAACTGGAGTCTATCTCAACGATCTGCTTGAACGTGATAACAGTGAGGCACGAGATGGAGAGGATCCATATACCGCTATGGAACATGCATGGGATGAAGCATTTGGATACTTCGGTGCTGCCCGCGACTATACACGTTATTCCGATGACCAACTTGCAGGAAGCGTTGATGATTTCACGTTTGATTCAAACGGTGATGGAAGTATTGACTTCAAATCGGAATATAACTTTGGACTGTCAAGAAACGCAGGAAAACGCGACAAAGGTGGTTCAGGTGTGGACTTTACGAAAGATATATTTGACGCATTTCTTGCTGGACGAACTGCTATTACTAATCAAGGTACAGTTGAGGAAATTAGTGCGCACCGACAAGCGGCTGCAGAAGGCATGGAAAAAGGAATTGCAGCCACGGTTGTACACTATATCAACGATACGCTCAGTGATATGTCTAATATAGGTACTGCAGATGAGAACATCCCCAATTTGAACAAACATTGGGCAGAGATGAAGGGATATACTGTCGCACTGCAATATAACCCATTCAAGTTGATTACCGATGGACAACTTGCAGAGTTACATGGAATTATGGGAACAGCACCTAAATATGATGCACCTGGCAGTAGTGGATATATGCAACAGGTTTCATATTACGAACGTGCAAAAGTTGTGTTGCAAACTGCTTATGGTTTCTCCAGTAATAACATGGAAAACTGGTAAGTCTTGTTGCAATCAAAATTCCACAACCTATCTCATAAATCGTAGGAGGGGTTTCTAACCCCGATTTACCAGACACGCGATTCGGTGAATTTGGATAAAATTGCATTTATGAGATACACTGTAATAGGTGGAAGTGATAGGAGATTAGAGTGTCTCACTTTAGTCTCCTACTTCCAATTAATTCTATATCGGATGGATACATGTTACGACGACTGCAATCTTCTGAACTGTTTGTTGTAGGCATCGCGTTCGTCGCATGTATAGTTTCTCGGTTGCTGAGTACTGTTTATTATATCGAGGATATAGACAGTCTAAGGTTTGCATTGAGTATAATAGACTACGATGTAGCAAAGTTACAACCGCATTTCCCAGCTTATCCAGTTTTCTGTTTCGTAGCAAAAGTTCTTTATTTCGTGATGCGTCGGTATGCATTAGCGTTTTCACTAATAGGAGGGTTATCAACTTTTCTGATAATATTTTTTACATTAAAAATCGCCAATATTACAGTCTCTACAATATTGGGGAAGCTCACTGTTTTTGTTATATTTATGACACCTTTGTTGTGGTTGATGGGCAATCGGTATATGCCTGATGTGATGGGAGTTGCATGTTTACTCGCAAGTTTATATTTTGTTACAGCACAAGCAGAAAACCGTAAGAATGCGTTTTTATGTAGTTGCTCTATCGGCTTTTTCCTTACAGGTATTTTAATCGGAATACGCATCTCATATCTACCAATGTTGATACCTGCCCTATTGATAGCAACAATAATAAATAAGAATAGGATAAAGTTTATCATAGTAGGCGTTATTGGCATATTAATTTGGTTAATTCCATTAATATTCATCACAGGTTGGGGACCGCTAATTAACGCGGCTCAAACACAAAGTCACGGACATTTTTCAGACTTCGGCGGCACCATATCTACCACTCCTGATTTGTGGTTACGAATATCCAAAATCTTTGAGAGTTTATTCGCAGATGGATTAGGTCTTTATTGGAATGGACGACATTTGCTAACTTTATGTACAACTATTATTTTATTTGGTATAGTAATCGTATCCTTTCGGAAAACTGTTAGGCAGCGGGTTGTTGAAAGTCTGTCAACGGAGAAACCGATATACCTAAATCCAATTTTTCTTGGATGTGTAGTCTATTTTGTATGGATTTTTTTAGCACAGAATGTTATCTATAAGAGCAGGCATGTTTTACCTTTGCTACCTTTTATCGCATTGGGTATAGCTTATTCATGCTACCGAATTATTACTATTCAAGGAGTCTACATGTTTAATAATAGATGGTTGCATAGGATTAGATTACCGTTCGTTTGGGGAATTATTAGTCTCTTTTTTCTTTGTTATAGTTTTGTAACCCTAATCACAATAGTTCAACACACACGTCCTACAGCGATAGCACAAATGCACGAATATCTACAGGACAAACGAATTGAACAGGAAAATAAGTTACATATCGTGTCTGTTCCGTTGATCACATACTATTTATCTTCTCAAGCCTTGGATGCAAACTATATACCTGTAAAAAGTGAAGAGGATCTTCACCAACTCAATGAAATTGATACTGGAATCATTGCAATTGGTAGTTCCTTATCCAATCGTGAACCAATAGAAATCAAAACCTTCTATCACAATCCTTATGTCAATCGGATGTGGTCAGAATTGTCCCTGTTTGAATACTAATACTAAGGTAGCATCAAAATACAAGGTGCGTCTATTCGTTAGGTTTGAATTGATGAAAAACGCAGATATTCATATTCTCGGCGGGGGGCCTGCAGGATTAACAGCGGGTTATTACGCTAAGAAAAAGGAACTAAGTTTTCTCATATTTGAAGCAGGTAAGCAAGTTGGTGGAAATTGCCGCACATTACAACTCTACGATTTCCGTTTTGATACCGGCGCACACCGATTCCACGACAAAGGCCCTGATGTAACGAAAGAGGTTTTAGACCTTCTCGGTGATGATCTATTGAGGGTGGATGCCCCCAGTGAGATATTTTATCAAGATAAATTCTATAGATTTCCGCTTAATCTTAGTGATCTGGTTGAAAAAATGCAGATAAAGACATTACTAAAAATCGCATCTGATAAACTGCATAGTGGACATAACAGACAGTCAAATAACTTCAAAGAACTTGCACTCAGACGTTATGGAAAAACATTAGCGGAACGATTCCTACTTAATTATTCTGAAAAACTATGGGGATTGCCTACTCACAGACTCTCTACAGCCATATCAGGAAATCGGCTCAAAGGGTTAGATCTACGGAGTTTTCTTCGTACAACTATGTTAGGTTCACCTCAGAACCCAATACATTTAGATGGATCGTTTTATTATCCAAAACAGGGTATAGGTATGATTCCTGATAGATTGTGTGAATGCCTTGGCTATGAACAAGTGAAGTTGGAACATCAGGTAAGTCGATTGATTCATCAGGATGGTAGAATTAAAAGCATTGTCATAAATAATAAAATTGAAATTGAAGTTTGCACTGTGATTAATACATTGCCATTAACACTTACCTTGAAATTGTTAGCTCCGTCTCCACCTGTGGAATTATGTGATATTGCGGATACAATCAGATATCGTCACCTGTTGCTTTGTGTTTTCTGTTTAAATCGCAATTCATTTTCAACTAATGCATCAATATATTTTCCGAGTGAAGAATTTCCTTTTACCCGTCTGTATGAACCCAAAAACCGTAGTCCTTATATGTCACCTGAAGGACAAACAGTAATTGTTCTTGAAATTCCGTGTTTCAGTGATAACGTATTGTGGACGATGTCTGAAGCAACACTTCAAGCGAAGGTATGGGAATCACTGTGTAGAGTCAAACTTCTAAACTCAGATGAGATATTACATTATCAAACACATCGTTTGCCTTATGCTTATCCAGTACTTGAAGTTGGTTTTGAAGAAAAAATTAGTCAGCTCATTCATTACTTTGAGCAGTTTGAGAATCTATATCTTACAGGAAGAAGCTCACTTTTTCGGTATTTACATTTGCATGATCTATTTAAAGCTGGTAAAAAAACAATAGAACACATTACACATTCTTGATAAAACTTTGATAATTACAATAAGGAGATATTTATGATCACAGTAGCAAATCGAATCTATGTCGCCCCTGAATACCACGAGGAATTTGAGGAACGATTCCGAAATCGTGCGCGACTTGTTGATGGTATGCCAGGGTTTATTTCCAATCAGGTTTTGCGACCTGTCAATGACGATGACCCTTATGTCGTTTCCACACTGTGGGAATCACGTAAGGACTTTGAAAACTGGGTTGATTCTGAGAAATTCCGTAAGGGGCATGCACAATCAGGGACAATGCCAAAAGAGGCGTTTACACAGTCGAACAAACTGGAATTGCACGAAGTGTTCCTGGATTCTACTAAACCTGACTTAAAAGAAGAACCACGGGGAGGCCCGTTTAAGGTTCACTAAATTAAATCAATTATATGTTGTTTAACAATTGATGGAAAAAGGTGTTTCCATTGCTTATGGTTCTCCGAAATCTGTATTGACAAAAAAACTGTTAACCAAAACCTACGGTATAACGTTTAATATATTACAGCATCCTGATGGAAATCCTTGGGTAATACCAAATCTGAATTTTGCATAGTTTTTATTTGAATAACCCAAATTGCCACCTATGTAGCACAATCTTCCAGATTGTGCCGTAAGGGCGCAAACTGGAAGTTTACGCTACAAATATAGGCTAATTATCAGCATTTTTTCATTAAAGCCAGCGTTTTCCATGTCTAAAAACTTATAGGTAGCAACTTGGGTTAGAATAACTGTTTTATACGATGCTGTTTTTTTATTGTAAGGAATCACTAAATATTTACATAACCTATATACTGATAGGAGAAATCATGGATCAAGCAAAAAGAGACGAACTTATAGAAGAGCTGATCAAAGTTTATTGGATCGAATTGGAAGCGACCATTAATTATCTTGCAATATCTGTTGACTTGGATGGAATCCGCGCTGAAGAGATAAAAAAATCTTTAGCAGAAGATATTCAAACGGAAATCACCCATGCTCAGGACCTCGCCTCACGTATAAAGGAAATAGGTGGAACCGTTCCTGGTTCTTTTGAATTCAAGCCGGTACAAGCCTCGCTTCAGCCTCCAGGAGATACTACAGATGTGGTAGCAGCGATTCACGGTGTTATTGAGGCAGAAAACGAAGCGATTGAACAGTACAATAAAATCATTCGGCTGTGTGATGGTATAGACTACGTTACACAAGACCTATGCATTAGGTTGCTTGCTGACGAAGAAACGCATCGCCGGGAATTTGTAGGTTTTCTGAAAGAATACGAATAAGAATTATTCATATTACAGATAGAACTAAGCGTATCTCATAAATGCAGTTTGTCCAAATTCACCGAATCGCGTGTCCAATATATCGGGTTAGATATCCCTCCTGCGATCTATGAGATAGGTTATAATTGAACATCGGGGATATATACCTATAAGTGTAAACTTAAGAAATATATCCCATTGTTGGAGGGGTTTCTAACCCCGATTGGACAGGTTTTTGCTCAAGAAATCGGGGTTAGAAACCCCTCCAACAATGAATAAGGCTCTTAAGTTTACACCTATGAACATCGGGGATATATTCCCGATGTTCTTTTTTATTGTGGGTCTACTGCTTTTTTAAGTTTCATTACTGGTAATGAAGTGTAAGTAGAGTTAAGTTCCATTGAGTTTTCCTTGATAGTGTAATTGGACTTCTTAAAAGGAGTAAAGATATTTGCGTTAAATTCCATTAGCAATTCTTGAAATACTGATTCTTTATCACCTTCTAACGCACTTTCTATGAAATCTACTGGCATTGCGGAAATATCTATATCTGTATTTTCAGTTTTTAATGTCAATTGAGTAGCTGTAAGTGTGTAAGTACCAGTCAGCATTCCTGCAATTGTGATACTACCTTCAATGTCTTGTACTTCAGGAAAATCATGCATTTCTGCCTCAATATTCATTGTCCATGTATCGTCTTCTGTAAAACTGTAGGATAAAGTTTCGACCTTGATTTTAACTCTATCTTCTTCATCAGGTTCATCTTCTTCAATGAAGTAAAGTGGAGGTTTGTCATTGATTGTTATAATATTCCAAGTTCCGATCAGTTTTTCTTTATTAACTGCTGGGTCAGTAACCGATGGTTCAACTATGGGTTTTTCGGTTGTGTCTTCATCCTCTCCACATCCAAAAATGGTGAAAACGAAAAGGCAGAAAAGCAGTATTAGGTTTGGTTTTAATTTTTTCATTTTTTTCTCCAATAGTAATACCAATTCTAATAAATATTGTGTCATTAAGGAATTTCACTGTTATTGCTGATTGGAGGTCCTCTCTTCGGTAGGAGCGACCTCCTGGTCGCGACCGGGAGGTCGCTCCTACCAGATCTCCGCAGCTAATGAGACATAATATATTAGAAATGGTATAAGATAAACGATAATACGTTTATACCAATTTTAATTATTTTTATTCCATTCTTCCGTAGGTCCAAATCAAGAAATCAACGGTATGAATGCCTTTTGGCATTCCCCGGGTATGAATGCTATATGAAGATTAA
>JAAXHO010000265.1 GCA_012270795.1 Candidatus Poribacteria bacterium | reverse complement strand
GTTACCACACCACGATAGAATCCATCTACATATTCACCCAGCTGCGTTCCTATATTTTGCAGTTTTTGGATCAACCTAGATACGTCTGTTGATGCCAATGCCCATCCATCTGGTAATAAGTCGTCAGCATGCATTGAAATGGCTTGTTCTTGGAATGCATTCGACAATCTATCGATATCCGCTTCGTCGCGAATAGTTGCTGCAAGAAATACCTCACCACTCGGTGCAGCGTTTTCAACAAGAATAATACATGTGTCCACGCTTGCTTTAAAAACCTGAACACTTCCAAAATCAAGTAGTCTATGGATGCCCTGATCATTCGTAAAGAATTTTCGGAGTTTCTTACCATAACCTGCTCTTAGAAACTTATTTGAGGAAATGTATGTAAGAAGTCCGTTGACACGGAGCAGCTCACATCCGCGCTTGTAAAAATAAACGTAAAGGTCCGCCATACCAGTATAAACTTCAGAGAACAATTTTTCTAAAGTCGGTTTAATCGGTCTGATTAGTTCCTGACGCACATAAGGCGGATTACCGATGACAATATCAAAACCCCCTTCTTGAAATACTTCGGGAAAATCTGCTTCCCATATAAATTCATCTTCAACACTGTGAATTTCTTGGATCTGTCCTTTAAGTTCAGCAATTGTTTCGCGAAGTATCTGCTTGTCAGAGTCATTGTGGGTAACCAAGTATTCTGCTTGATGTTCCTGAATCTGTTGAATAAACTGGATTGCGAAACCGAGATTCTCTCCTGATGGTGTTGGTCCGGTCAAACTATCACCGACTGCCACCTTATAGTCTAAGTTTGGCAACGGTTGAGGTGTGTCACCTTCATAATCGACAGCAAGACTAAGCCACAAACGGAGCATGGCGATGTTAACAGCGAATTCGTCTTTGTCTACACCGTAAAGATTATTCTGAATGATGTCGAGTTTTCGTTGATAGATTGTCGAGGAATCAATTTGGTTGCTTTGGAAGAGTGCATCACGCAAACGTAGCAGTTCACTCATCATTCCGAGTAGATATGCACCACTTCCACATGCGGGGTCACATATACGTAACGTTTGTAGCACCTCTAATACTCTCTCTGGATTTCTAATTTCGGTTGCGTCTCCATCATCAACAAACTTTTTAAGGCATTCGTCTGTCTCATCGGTTTTATTTTGGAGGCAGATTTTCAGACTTTCGCGACACATAAAGGAGACAACGGGACGCGGGGTATAGTAGCTGCCTGTGTCGTGCCTACCGGTAACAAGTTCTTCAAACACCTTACCAAGCATTTCCGGGTCTACTGCTACCTCAACGTCAAGCGGTGTGGATTCGGTTACCGTGAAGTTATACCTTTCAAAAAGCTTTAGGATTTCGTCAAATTTATCGTTAGGAATATGGATTGCGTGTTGGTGATCATATTCATAATCCTTTCTTTCAAAGAGACCACCGTTGAGAAACGGTACCTCTCCTCTTGCCTCAACAAACGCATCCATTGATTCTTCAAAATCTAATTCGCTACCGAGTCCAAAAAAGAAAGCGTAAAAGAGTCGGTCATTTAGAAAATCTTGATCGGTTTCTGCTTCTGTTGCGTTAAAAAGTGCGCGCAAGTACTCGCGATCACCGTTGTAAGTAAGCCATCCCTTCTTTTCAATAAACCGTAGGAACATCAGTCGGTTGAAAAGCCGTTGCGTATAGAGTCGTTTTTCTTCTTCAAGGCTATCGGGAATACCTTCTACAGCCGTTTCAACCCGTGAAAAAACGCGTTGATAGTCGGCGAAAAACTTATCGGTTACGATCTCAACATCAAATGCTTCTTTCCATGCGTTCAGCCATGCTTCGTCATCTGAAAATCCATCGCTTGGGTAAGCAAGTGCAGGTAGGTTATACTCACATAACGTTCGGATGTGTGTATCTCCCTGTTCCCAAGAGAAGATGGAAAGGACTGAACGTCTCCAATTTTCGTTTGCAGCGAAATTGGCGAAGGCAAATTGTTGATAATTGGGTGTGGTACAGATAAAGAGGAGTTGGTCATGTTGCCATGAAGGTAGATTTGGGTCTCGATCACGTCTTTCGACCAATCCCCGCAGCACACGACGTAGTGCTGTCCGATAGATATGTTCGCTGTTAAATTGGAGAAAAAATATGCCCCACGGTTGTGTTGCTTCTCCAAACAATGTATATCGGATAGGAGGAAATGGCGGGAGTTGTTTGCATTCAGCGATTCTTTCATCAGCGGCTTCGTCAAGATCAAGGTCTTCGGCGGACCAGGGATAGGCAATATCTTCAAGTTCAACGTTTTCGGGGATATGCCAATTAAGTTTATCACGAAAAAAGTCTAAAAGCGTGTCAAAGTCACGGATGTTTTGGATGTCGTTTGGTGTAATATTGGGCATTCGTTTTCCTTAACATTTCCAACTTAAAGTCGTTTAAAGGTAACATCTTCAAAATCAAATTCTCATTGCATTATAAACAACTCCGTATAGTGATTTCATTGGAAATGCGCGAGAAAGATAGCAGGTCGGACTATAAGAATACCTTGATAACTTTTAAGGGGTAACAGGTGCTTCTGGTCGCCAGTAATAATATGTGTAGCACCTCCGACAACAGCACATTCTATCACCTTGTCGTCGTCAAGGTCAGAAGTGACTCCTTTAAGACTGTTGGTAATTTTGACAGTCCGGAAGAAACCGAGGAGTTTCGCGATGATTTCCGAGACTTGATATAGAGAATAATCAAACTTAGTAGTTAACTTTTCCGTGAATTCATTAAGTATTTCATCACATGTCACCCCCTGAACCTTACCTTGCTGTGCCAACTCAATACAGCGATAAGGAACACCTCCCCACATCATGCCTGATATTAGGACGTTCGTATCGTAAACTGCTATTGGTTGCATTCACGATCCTCATGCACAATATCGTTAATAAAATACAATCGCTCGTCTTCTGTCATTGAATCCCAATCGACACCTCGCTCGATACATACTTGTCGAATCTTAGATTCAGCGTCCTTCATGCGTTCAGCCTCCCCAGCGTATGCCTGCTCCGAAAGTGTGGTGAGAATCGCTATCTTTTCTTTTGGTGGTATCTGTTGAATCAAATCAACCACTTGGTCTATTGTTAATTGGATAGTTACATTCATCCTAACTTCCTCCTTTCCTAATATTTGCGATCCTTGCTGCGTGTAAAGTATATCACAAATTTATTGGAAAATCAAAGACGATCTTTACTTGGGGTGTGTAAAGTTATTGCAACCTTTTTTGTCCGAATCGCGGAATTCACGGAGGACACGGAAGACGCGGAAGGTGTTCTTGCCACATAAGGTTTACTTTCACAGTCTCCGCTCTTTTATGTAACCAGAAACGCAAACAGTTAAGTGACAGAAACTTTACGCACCCGTGACTTTAAAATCACTTGACATTTTTTTTAGAATATGGCTTAATGATATCAATATAAAAAACAATAGTAGAAACAGAATTTTCTATTTTGATCCACCCTATAAAGTTAGCAATTCAAAGCTACAGAAGGATATCAACACAATGGAGCATAGAATTCCAAAAGCATTTTTCGCCTATCCATCAAGTTCACCAACTTTGAAAAAATCTATTCAAGAAGCTGTTCATATATTAAATAGTCAAGGTTATATTAAAATTAAGACGTGGGAAGATTGTTCAACGGGAGGAAAATTTATCCTTGATACTATTTGTCACGAGATCGATGAAGCCGATCTCTTTTTAGCAGACTTAACTGGGTTGAATGCAAATGTAATGTTTGAACTCGGTTATGCTATAGCACGTAAGAAACGAGTGTGGTTGATATTTGATCAAACATATAAAAAAGGAAAAAACATGTTCAACCAGTTGAAAGTTTTAACAACGGTTGGATATGTTTCTTGTTGTAATTCTGATGACATTGTTTCAAAGTTTTATAAAGAAAATCCTGCTGGCGATATAGAAAACACTATTTTTCATACAGCAATAGAACCAGGACTAAATCCAGGTGGTTACCATAAGATTTTGCATTTGAAAAGTCAACATGAAAATGAAGCTGCTGTCCGTGTATCTAATTTATTGCAGAAAAGATTGTCTAGACAGATTATTCTTGATGATCCTCGTGAGTCTACCGTCCGTACACTGACTTGGTATGGTAGTCGCGTTTTTGACTGTAAGGGATTGATTTGTCATTTTACAAACCCTGAAAGAGAAGGTGCCTATCTTCAAAATACTCGACATGCATTAGTTTGCGGAATGGCACACGGTTCTGAAATACCTTTGCTCATGATTGCTGAAGGTGATTTTTTATCTCCAAGCGATTATTGTGAACATCTTAAAAATTATAGCACAGCACGTGAAGCACTCGAATATGTGGAGGATTGGCTCCCTTCTGTTGAACAAGCTTTGAAAATTGAACCAAATACCCCTAAGGTTCCACGTTCAGCAACAAGGTTAGCAAAAGATCTTAGAAATTTACGTTTTGGTGACTATGTTGCCGAAAATGAGGAAGAAAATCTTGTAGGACAATATTTCATCCAAGCGGCTGCGTACGATGATGCCGTGAAAGGAAAACATACCGTGTTTGTTGGACGTAAAGGTTCTGGAAAAACCGCCAATCTGATAAAATTAAAGGATGAACTGAGTAAACAAAGACTAAACGTGGTATGTGTAATAAAGCCTCCTCCCTATCAAATGGAAAGAATTGTGACTCTGCTAAAAAAGTATGAATATTTGGATGTTAAGGAATATACGATAGAAAGTTTGTGGAAATTCTTGCTTCTTACAGAGATTGCAAACACTGCCTATAATGGGAACATTCCCCATCGGGCCCAACTGATGCTATAGAAGACCAATTCTACGACTTTGTAAAAAAACATAAAAATTTAATTTGTGAAGATTTTTCAACTAGGTTAGAAGCATGCATTCAAAACCTTGAGAAAGCAATAGATGAATCTAATTACGATAAAAGTACTTCCTTACCAGTCTCTGAAGTCTTACATAGCGGAATATTAAGACAGTTACGAGAAGAGTTAGGCAATTTTCTTTCAAAAAATCAACGAGTTGCTATTCTAATTGATAACCTTGATACTGCATGGGAACGGCAAGATGATATGGATGTTTTATGTGAAATTCTGTGGTGTTTGTTAGAAGTTGGACAAGGATTGCCTTCAGAATTTCAAAAAAGGGATAGTAGAAGGCAAAGTATATCAATAAATCTTGCTATTTTTCTGCGTACTGACATATTTTATAAGATTAGAAAAGTTGCTCTGGAACCGGATAAAGTAAAATATTCGCTTTTAAGATGGGACGATCCAGTTCTTCTTCATCGCATAATAGAAGAACGATTTCTTTCAGCTTTTGAAAAATCTACAGATCCGAAAGTTCTGTGGGATCGTTACTTTTGTCCAACCGTTAATGGGGTCTCTACCAAGGATTATATAATTGAGGCTATACTGAAAAGACCCAGAGATATAATTTATCTGGTAAATGCAGCAATAACAACTGCTATTAATAGAGGGCACTCAAAAATTGAAGAGAAAGATATCTTATCGGCAGAAATACAGTATTCCCAGTACGCCCTTGAGAGTGTTAATGTTGAAAACACCTTATCCGATATAGATCTTGAAGCTGTCATGTTTGAATTCGTTGGAATGCCTATCAATATGTCTAAGAGTGACGTACTAGAAGTGATAAAATCTGCAAGGGTTTCAGAGTTCCAGATTGAACCGACAATTGAAGTTCTACATGATTTAACATTTTTGGGATTAGAAATAGGAGAAGATCGTTTTGTTTTTTCCGACGACCCAGAGAGTTCTCGCAAAAACAAAATTATGGCTCGGAGATTTGCAAGAAGGAAAGGCCAAGAAGAAAGGTTTCAGATACATAGGGTTTTCCGTGCATTTTTGGAATCCAAAGAGATGTGAGATACATATTCTAAGCTTGTATATTTCTGCACAACTTACTGAATTAAAGGTTATCTGGTCTAATAACCACAATTTCACACTTCCATACCTGCATCCCGATATGTTTGCTTAATCAACTCAATCTCCGCTTCAGTCAACTCATACAACTGATACACAATTTCATCTATCTTCCGCTCAATTTCGCGCACCTGAGGAGTATTCGGGTCTGTCAATATCTGTTCAACAAGTTCTGATAACGCTGCTTGTTGCTCCTCTGTCCGTTCTGCTATCGGGACATTCCGCATATATTGTGCAATAAAACGCAAACCGCCACCCGACCACGGATCGTTGAGATTCTGAAATTTATGACGGGCATACCAATCAAAAAGTTGGCTATTTAAAATTGCAAGCAAGGAGAGATCTTCAGTTGGTATAATATAAGTAGTTTGTAAGCAATACGACTTTGTAGTATCATAACACGCACGCATAATTGGACTAATATCAGGATAGATAATTTTCGGCTTTTCAAACTTATCATAATAAGTACA
>JAAXHO010000117.1 GCA_012270795.1 Candidatus Poribacteria bacterium | reverse complement strand
TGAATAGTAATTAGCACAAGTCGTAATGGTTAGTTAATGAGTAGTAATTCTATTGATGATACAGATCTTTTGTATTTAAGGGTTAGAAACATAGAAGATGTCCCGCACAAAGGCAATCATGACTACAGAATAGAGGAAGATGGTAAAATAAAAATTATGCCAACTGCTTTTAGAGATCGCAACTTTCAAACATCTGTAGATATAGCTAGGATAAATTCCTATAATGCAAATAAAACTAGAAATGCAGATAAACCTGAGTATATAAAAACTAATGGCGTTATAGGTATTATTGCTGGTGATATAAACTCTATAGAACCTTTTGAAGGAATAGGAAATAGAGAGGTAGAGGTTCAACCAGATCCTCTACCTAATAATAAGGCACATGCTAAAATTGTTGCAGATCCCGATTTTTCAGATCGTAAAAATCCATTAAATGGTGAGGACATTTCACCAAGTCAAAGAAGTACTCAGTTTAGAAAACTGAGAATAAAAGAGGCTGACTTAGCAACTGACTACATACGCGATAATGGATGGATAATAGAGCCAGTTAGTTCAAATGTTGATAACAGTGATTAGTTTTAAAACCCAAAAAAACATTTAATTATGATTTCAACTGAACTATTGATAATACTAGAAAATGCAGTAACAGATAAGATGATATAACTTATCTGTTACTGCATTTTCTATTCTGTATTATATGGTGGATTATTGAAATAATTATACACCT
Organism: Candidatus Poribacteria bacterium; assembly: GCA_012270795.1. Lineage (GTDB taxonomy): Bacteria > Poribacteria > WGA-4E > WGA-4E > WGA-3G > MSPOR6. The sequence goes on along the minus strand of JAAXHO010000117.1, from coordinate 25,078 downwards.
CTTCTGTAGGAGCGGCCTCTGGTCGCGACCCGGGGAATGTCAAAAGGCATTCATACCTTTAATTTCTTGATTTGGATGTCGCTCCTACAACTCAGAATGTAGAATTAATTGTACAATCTACCATAAATAACCCTGATTATCCTTTTATTTCGTTGATTTTTACCATAAATTGTGTTACGATTTATCAATTGCTGATTCTGATGATGTGGGTTAGAAGAATTTGCCATAAAGATAATCATATATCGGCAAATGTGCAGGATAGCAAATCTAACATACCTAACGCTCAATTTTCTCAAATCCCGTAAAGGAGAATAAAATGAAACGGCAAAAATAGTATGAAATGGAGTGGGCACAAAAGTATTCGCAAACAAGTTCTCACAAGTATTGGGCTGCATCAAAAGAAAAAAAGAAAGAAATGAGAGAAAAATATCACCAATATCTCCAATCAGATGAGTGGAAAGCAAAGCGAAAAAGGTTTTACAAGCGGCGGGAGGCCGATGCCAACAGTGTGGGGCTGCCGCAACGGAAGTCCACCACGAGAATTACCATGAGATTTTCAACGAATCCATCACAGATTTAACAGCATTCTGTACAGATTGCCATCAGGAAAAACATCCAAAGAAATCAAACAAATGATTGCAAGATATCATGGAAAACAACGCATAAAAATAGACCTGATCGCAAAATAGTCGACACACCAGATTAGTTGTCGAATGAGGATTAATCAAATGACTGCAGCAATTATCATCACAGGTTCAATTCTTGGTATCATAGGAATCGGTTTTTCAATTTGGTCCATCATAGATACCAGAAAGCGGTATAATGAGGAATATAGGAAGGGAAAACACGGTTCAGAAGATTAAGAGTGTTACCTTATATTGCCCAGCTGATTTCGGTGAGTTTAGAGACGGTGGATATTGTTGGGGGGTTGCCTCCGTTACAGTTTGGCAATAAATCATAATGCAGCCGTCTTTTCCGTGATTTCCGCGATTCAGCATCCATCCCTCTTCTCCGCGTCTTCCGCGCATTCCATGTTTCCGCCCACCCCCCTCTTCTCCGCGTCTTCCGTGTATTCCGAGAAATCCGAGATTCTGCCCCCAAATCCGCGCTATCAGCCGATAACCGACTGCTGAAACCCATTGGATATATATTGGAAATCCCAATAAACAGACACCCAAAAAACTACAAAATACATTAAAAATCGCATATAATATATACAAAAAATAAGCACAAAACAACAACGTTATGCCAACCAAAAACCACACAAAAAAAACCGTACCGAAATCTGACAATAATTTTACCAAAAAAACACCAAAAAAACTCCCATGAAGCTTTATGAAAACTGGACGCATAACGAATTAACAAAACCGTACCGTAAGGTGCGGTTTTTTTTAACCCATTATTGCGAAGAAATTGCACTTTCTTTGCAACAAAAAATCTTAAAATGAAGGTTACATATTTTATGCAGAAATTATGCTTTTTCTTATTACTTTTGATGAGTCTTTCAATATATCAAGCAAACTTCATCACACATGCTTATGAACAGAAAGATAGATCAGAAGAATACTATTCACAACCTCAAAACCCATTACGGACAACATACACACCTCGCGAACTCATAGTCCGATTATCACCTAATTCTTCTGTTGATCAACTCCGCGAATTTAGCCGTAAATTTGGTGCTGAGTCTGTTTCCCCGGTCTTTTCCCTGGCGACGCGCGGTGGCAACCATCCGGTGTTGCGCCATATTTATCGGATCCAGTTTCCTGAAGGTACATTGTTAGAACAGTTACGAGAGATATACGCGAAAAACAAGTTGGTTGAAGATGTTGAGATGAACAGACTGAATCGTTTCTGTGCTGAGATTGCACCGAGTGACCCACGATTTGATGAACAGTGGAATCTCCCTGCCATGAATTTACCGGAAGCATGGGAGATTGAACAAGGGAAACCCTCTGTAACAATTGCTGTCGTTGATAGTGGAATCATGAGAAACCATCCTGATCTGCAAAATCAACTTTGGCGTAATCTTGGTGAAATTGCTGATAATGGGATAGATGATGATGAAAACGGATATGTTGACGATATCATCGGTTGGGATTTTAGCGATGCCCCAACTTTGCAAGGACTTGGTGATTGGAAGACACGCGATAACAGGCCTGATGACGAATCTGGACATGGTACGCAAGTGTCCGGTATTATTGCTGCCGAAGCGAATAACAACCTGGGAATTGCTGGAGTTGCTTGGGGGTGCCGCTTGATGTCGTTAAGGGCTGGGTTTCGTCTTGCTGGTGGGGGTTCATTCTTACAAAACGATGATATCGCTGCTGCGATAGTTTATGCTGCAGATAACGGCGCGGACATCATCAATCTTAGCCTTGGGGATACGGTAAATGCATTTGTGATTCAAGATGCAGTAGAATATGCGTTTAGTCGTGACTGTGTTCTTGTTGCTGCAGCAGGCAATTCGTCAGAACAAGGTTCGTATTATCCCGCAGTACTGGAAAATGTATTATCTGTAGCGAGTATTGACAAAGAAGGTCAATTATCGGGATCAAACTTCGGTGCTTCCATTGCTATTGCAGCACCGGGTGAAAATATTCTGACGACCACCCTATTCCTTGACAATTCAGGAGAGAGTGAACACTATACGTTCATATCTGGCACATCAATGGCAGCAGCAAACGTATCGGGTGTAGCAGCATTGTTGGTCTCTGCTAATCCATCATGTAGCAACACACAGGTCTATCAGTGGATTACAGATGCAGCACGGCAACTAACTGTGACCAATCTTGTTGGTGCGGGGATTGTGGACGCTTATGCTGCTTTGACTTCACAAAGTGGACTTATTGCAAATATATCGGTTACGCCTACGCAGCAAAGTGAGGTGTCGGAAGACACCACTCAGATTTATGGTAGTGCTGGCGGATCTGGATTTGTGCAATTCTGGTTAGAATACGGTATCACTGAAACACCGGAACTATGGTTTCCTGTCGGATTTCCACAGACAGAACCGAAGCACAACACACTCCTACACACATGGGATACATCTAAGTTAGATGAGGGAATTTATACGTTGAGGCTCAGTGTTAAGGATAGTAATGAAAACACTATAAGAAAAAAGACAGTGGTAGAAATCCGTCATTCACTTCCTCGCATATTCAAGCATGAAGCATCTGTATGGCTTTCTCAAAATAGGTACGTATCAAATATTATATGGCAAACGGATGTGCTTACCATTGGATCAGTTGAAATATATCCAGCAGAGTTCAATCCAAAACAGGTATCCAATAGTTCTCCATTACGGGTAGCGCGTTCAGATTCGGTGAACAAGCAACATATATTTTATTTATCTGGTTTAGGACTACCGTCTGGTGAATACCTATATCGTCTGAAGGCGCAGAATCGAACAGGACTTACGCGAATTGATGATAACGATGGAAACTTATATGCTATTGAATTGCGAAATGAACAGATCTCACCTGTACACTTGCAAGCAACTGCCTCAGCACGATTAGGTTTGCATGCAATTGTTTCACCTTATGATATGAATATGAATGGTAAAATAGAGTTGATAGGTGTAGAAACGGGAACTAATACTGCCCATATATTTGAGAAGGATAGTAACGGTGACCTTGCTATGGTATCTACACTTGAAAAAACTATTTCTCGTCTGTGGAGTAGTGGGGATACAGATAGTGATGGATTGATAGAACTCTTATGTAATAGGGGTAATATCACATTCTTACTTGAGCAACCCGCAACTGGACAATTTCCTTCTGAAATCGTATGGGAGAGACAAGGTATTTGGGGAGGAACAATTGCCGATACAGACATAGACGGTAAACCTGATATTATATCACGTCAGGATTCAACCAATTCCATAAAGGTTTATGAATCAGATGGAGATAACAGTTATAGAGAAATAACGGCACTTGAAAATCCTACATCAGGAAAAAATGGACTTGAGACAAGATTGGCAATTGGAGACTTTGATGCAGACGGAAAAATGGAGATCCTTTCTGGTGATAGCGATGGAGAAGTATTCATATATGAGAATGTCGGTGATAACACATACCAACACACTTGGAGTGAAACGCTTAGAGATGGGACACCACACCTTTTCGCTGCAGGAGATTTGGACGGTGATGGAAAACCGGAATTTGCAATAGGATCAAAAGTTTGGACAGCGGAATTAGACCTACCTCGGCAGCACTGGTTAATCACAATCTATGCATCAACAGGTAACGATTCATTTCGTGCTGTTTGGCATCAACGCATTCAGGAACTACATGATGGGGATAGCGGTATGATCATTGCAGATGCAAACAGTGATGGTAAAAATGAACTGTGTATCGTTGCCCCACCAAATGCATATCTTATAAAATATGACGGTTTTGAGTATCGTCCTATTTGGCATCATACTGCAACAAGTACATTTAATCCCATCGTTACTAATTTTGATAATAATGGTGCTAACGAATTCCTATTTAATAGTGAGAACGTATTTAGCAGTTTCATGAGTTCGTATTCGGTAGGAACTGGTGCAGGATTATTCTCACCATGGGGAGTTACCGCGAAACCGGTTAATGAATCAACAGTATTGCTAAATTGGCAAGCAGCAAAAGGTGCGGTTGCTTACACAATCTATCGTGGAGAGAGTCAGGTGTCGTTGAAACCAATTCAAAACGGCATTAAAACAACAAACTTTACGGATGAAGGACTTGCGAAGGGAAAAACCTATTGGTATACTGTTTCGGCACAGGGTTCAGGTGGTGCATCTTCCGATCTATCTTCCCTTGTGTCTGTGATGCCCACATCTCCACCACAGTTATTATCAGCAGCCCATTCTCCCCCGAATCAACTACTTGTAACCTTTGACAAACAGATGGATATATCGGCTGCGAATCCTTCCCGATATAAGCTGCACAGACAAAAGAAGGATGCGGCATCCAACGAAACACGAGGGAAGAACACAGAAAACTATGTGCCTCAATCTGCAATCTTTGATAGGTCACGCAAAAGGGTTGTATTGACGTTTACCAATAACGTATTTGATTCCAATGAACAATATCAGGAACAATATCGGATCGAAACATTCCAACTTGCTGACACTTACGGTGCTGAGGTTCCTGAAGAAGGGAGTATGATAGTAGTTTCATTTCCTTCACAAACCAACACGGATATGATTGTCTATCCCAATCCGGCACGGGGTGAACAAATCACGTTTGATAGGTTACCTGCAGGAAGCAATATTACCATCTATGATGTAAGCGGTAATCAGATAACTACTCTTGTTACGTCAGAAGAGTCCGCGATAGGTGATAAGTGTCATCGCATCTGGTCATTAAATGGTATCAGTAGCGGTGTTTATATCTATGTGGTTGAGTCTGAAATAGGAAGACAGATTGGAAAAGTGTCCGTGATTCGATAGACGTTGCTTTTCCGCTGCATGATGATGTAATGGAAAAGTTGTTATACCATTTCTAAATGGTAATGTCTCTTTTTTGTAGCATAAACTTTTAGTTTGTGCCGTTCTCTGTTTCATTTCTAACAGCCGGAAATGAGAGAAAAACTAATAGAAATGGTATTACTACTGATCATCACTTACATCAATGTATTGCAAATCATCAAAAGGTTTACCATTTTCATCTGTAAACCGCATATAGAAACCCCAGGTCAATTCCTCGTTGCAGACTTTGACGAGAATGGTGTTTTTGCCCGCTTTTAATGTGACTGGCACAATGTCTTTGTCAACGACAATCCATCTGCCCTTTTCAAAAGCATAGACCTGTTCTCCATTTAACCACACTTTTGCTTGGTCATCACTGCCGATACGGAGTTGCACTTCGCGCTCATCAGGGGAAGTTACGGTTGTCCAGGAATATGACACACGCCAATCTTCATTCCGTCCAAAATCGATGAGCCCGTTAAATGCGTCATCCGTGTGTTTTTGCCAACGGACCTTTCCATCAATGCCATCGCATTCTGCAGTTCTGTCAATCTGTGTGGTATCTTCAGGAATGTAAGCTGTATCGTACCCGATGCCTGCTGTGTTATCAAACGGACCGAGAACTAACCACTGTTTCTCATGAATGATACCGGTCTGTAGCATCTGTTCCATCGCTTTGTCATGCATGTTGTTCTTATCGTAGTATTCAGCCCATCCTAAGTTGACATTGACGTGGAATGTAGGCTCTGGAGGCGGTGTATTCAGCAGTGCGTCAGCAGATTTAAAATGCAGATCGTCATAGGGAATACCGTCTACATCGGTAATTCGGAAGTAAAAATCATAATCTGAACTCCCATTACAAACTTTGACAAGGATAGTGTTTTCTCCCTGTTTTAGTGTCGTGTTAAATGTGTAGCGGTCAATCCTTGCAGCACTGGTTCTATCATGGTTGAAAACCTTTTTACCGTTTAACCATATTACACCTTGGTCATCACTGTCAAATTTTATCACTATATCACGATCTTCTGGAGAGACAACAATTGCCCAAACATAAGATGCACTCGATTCAGTGTCACCTGTGAAAACATAATGACCATCTAATGAACGATATGTCGATTTTTTCCAACTAATTAACTCACCTTTACCGTAGTATTGTGCAGTCGGGTCAATTTGTGTAGCTTCCTCTGGAATATAAGCATTTTGCACACCGTAAGCATCAGTATTATCAAAGGGACCGAGCGTTATCCAATTTGTTTCAGGAACAAGTCCAGCTTTCAAAGTATAGTCTATCGCCTTTGCCTTTTTGCCTTTATTACTATAATAATGTGCAATTTTACGGTAACCGTTTACGCGTGAAGTGGAACTCTCATCAGGAAAAGTGTTTAGCAATTCATCTAACATCTGCTCAAACTTATCTTTGTCGTCAGTGTACTTACTACTGTCAGTAATTCTATCCCATATCCGCTCATAAGAATACTCGGATGAGACAATTGAAAATGCCTGTTTAAAGTGTTTTATAGCGTCATCAAAGAGTTGGTTAGCAATACATGTTTGAGAGAAGGTTGTTGGATAGTAATAACTTGAGTTTGAATCGGTCTGCATTGCTCGTTTCGCGAAAGTATGCGCGGTTTTTGGGAAAAGCCCTTTTTCAAGAAGTTCCTCAGCAAAAGTGCGATAGTAATATTCGTGGTCCCTGTTGTATAAATCTTTTTGTCGTATTTTCAACCACTGTGTATAGGCAAGTTCAGCTTTTTCTGTATCCCCCAATTCATTGTAAAGATTCCCTAATAGATCGTGTAAGACAGCACTCTTGAGCATCTTTGGTCGCATCTCTTCAAGTATGGTAATTCGCTTTCGTCTATGTTCTTCTTCAGGGTAAAGTCCAATGATTTCTTGGATCGCGGATTCGTGTGAATTCAAAGATAGTGGTGCATCTAACGCTTGACGGTATGTCGTTTCAACATCCGTAATCTGATCCAATTTTTTGTACGTTTTTCCTAACAGATCGTAGTATTGATAATTCGTAGGTTCAAGTTCAATTGCTTTTTTGTAAGCAGATATTGCCTTTTCCAATACATCACTGTTTACTGTTTCAAAAATAGGACGTTTGTATAGTTCAAGTTTTGCATTACCAATGAGTTTACCGTGGTTTTTGTTAGGTGTAGCGTCAAATATCTGTTCGTTCTTTTCTTCGTCAAATTTCCAATATCCGACTAAACCGTCTTCATCGCCATTGAGTTGTGTATTCATATCTGTGCGAATCTGTTTTTGGGTACGAGCAATGTTCCAGACACGCACCTCATCAATCTGCCCTACAAAAACCCCATGCATAGGATGATGTATTTCATGCGTCCATCCGATACGAAGCGGGAGTTGACTTTTATGGATTTTGCTCTGTCCTTTGTAATTATTATGACTCACTTCATTGCCATTAATGAAAAGTTTGATATAATTGCTTTTTGCATCAATGACTCCAGCAATATGCGTCCATGTATTTAGTTTTATAGTTCCGGCTGGAGCATATATGGGTACATCATGCACGTCTTGTGGAGATGAAGTAAATTGAATTCCACCATCATTTATAAGCTGTAAAACATAACTTCGTAGTTTGAATCCTGGGTCCCATTCATCACCTCTGAATATAATAGGAATGTAATTGTTTGAAAATTCTGTTGGGTTCATCCAAAGTGAAATTGTTACCTGTTCCGTAATATTGTCTAAAGTTTCGCTATGGTTGATTTCAACGAAATCTCGATTACCGCTGAGTGTAAGAGCAGTATCTTCAAGTACTTCTACTGTTTTACGTTTCTCTGTAGGCAGTTTTTGGTAAAGGTCACCGAGTTTCTTTTGCCATTGTGGATTATAGGGTTGTAGTTCACCTATTTTTTCATACTGTTCAACGGCTAATGCTATCTGTTCGGTTGTTTCATAGGTCTCTGCAAGTGTTTGTCTTGTGTTAGCATCGTTAGGATTTCTCTCAATTTTTTCCAGATATTTGGGTATCCATTTTTCATAGAGTTTTGCGGTTTTCGCAAGTTCAGACACTGCGGTTTTTGCTCTTGATCGTGTGCTGCTGTTTCTGGCATCGTTTGCAAGCTCTTGGTATATTTTGACAGCTTCTTCATAGTTTTCTTTTTGGTGGTAACTTTTTGCGAGCATTTCGTGTATAATATCAACAACTGAACTTCCACCATAGCTGCTGTTTCTGTCAATTGCAAACTTAGCATATTTAATCGTAGTATCATACAATTTATGTCCAAAACATATAGACGCAAGTGAACCGAGAAACCACATATCGTTGTTACTGTTGTTTTCAAATGCTTTTTCGGCTTCACGGAACATTTCTTGTGCTAGTCCCTGTTGCCCACTTTTTGTAAATGCATCACCAGCAGCATAGAAATTGGTTATATTCCCCGGTTGTAACTTCACTAACTTTTGATATACCTCAGCAGCTTTATTGTAGTTCTGTTCACCTAAATAGATTTCTGCAAGTAATTCAAGAATATCCGTGTTTTCAGGTTCTTCATTAAGTTTACTCTCGTAAAGTATTCTCAACTGTTCCAGTTTTCCAGCACTGTTGTATGAACTAACTAATTCCTCACGTGCTTGTTTTTCCTTACTCTTATATGTTATGGTCGCGTTACTGGAATTTATAGATCTATATGGACTACCAGAGGCGACAGTATTGTCAAATATTTCAAATACAGCATCGGTATCATCAAGTTTGACGTATACATCAAGCAATTCAGATGTGATTCTTTCTCGGTCGTAAGTGTCAGTTGTCAAATCAAGAGCTTTTTTATAAGCATCAACCGACTTTTGCAATTTACCTTTTTTTAGATAGATTTGTGCTTGTTCTCTCTGCATCACTGCAGTCATAGTCCCTTCGTCCGCTGCCTTTTGTAACATATCTTCTAATTTTCCTTGATAGCGATACAAATTTATCAAATTCGCTTCTGTGTTTTCTCTTTCCCACTGTGATGTCGTGAATTGAATTGCCTGTTTGTAAGCGTTTTCAGCAGCTTCTAAGTTATCGGTACGAAGGTATAAGTTTACCATATCAAGATGAATTTGTTTATCTCCCGCAGCAAATTCCAGAGATTTTTCATAGTTTGCGATGGCTTTATCAATCATATCATCGTCAGCATATAGTTTCGCAAGTCTCACGTAATGCACGCTAATTTCTGGTTCGGCTTGTATGTATTTTTCGGCTAAATTTAATGCGTCCTTTAACTTCCCAGCAGATACAAGACTATTAACAAGTCCGTCCTGAAATTTGGTATTTTCTAGATCGGAGGAAAGTAGAGATGTCCATGTTTCAGAAGCCTTTTCATGCATATTCAGACGTGTGTAAAGCTTCGCGAGTTCAGAACGCGATGCAAAGTCTTCAGGAGTGGATGTGGCAATGCGTTCGTATATACTTATCGCTTTTGCTACTTGTCCGAGTTGTGCAAGTTCATTTGCAACGGCACGTTGCATACCGACACTCAATGTCTGTGTCTGTTCGACGATCTGTTTTCTTGAAACGAGATCACCCCGTTTTTGTATAGTTTCTATGTACCTACTTTGTGCATAGTCACGATCCCACCAGTCTGCAGATAGGTCATTGATAATTCCCGCTAAGACGGTCTCAGCAGCATCCCACATTTGGTACTTCATGTATGTTGTAGCCAATCTTTCTCTCTCATATATATTTGTCCTGTTATTTTGCATAGTTTGGACATTGCCCATTTTGCGAAAGGCGTTCTGTGCTTTTTCTAATTCACCGTTTGCTGCATAAGCTTCTCCAAGTTTTTTGTAGCAACTAACGACACCCCATGAGTTTTCTTGTTCAAGTTTTCTTGCAACTGCCTCAAGTATGTGGGTTTGAAGATCATGTCCATCGCACGCGTTGGCAAGATTATACAATCTTTGTGTACTAACTGTAGTTAGGTAATTGTCTATCAACTGATTGACGTGTGTGCTTGCTCCATCAATATCCTCATCCATGAGTTTCATTCTTGCCACAATGTACAGGAGGGACGTATTTGATGGATTTTGAATAAGTTTTACATCGTATTCTGCGATTAAATTCTTTAATTCTTCATTTTTCTTATAGAGGTTAGCAAGTCTTTGAAGATATGTTATATTGATGTTGGTGATATCCTGCTGATCAATCTTCTCACGCATGTATTGAATTGCTTTTTCTGTTCCACTTGCTGTTTCATGGAATTCGGCAATTTTTAATTCAAAAGAGCTCAGCGTCATTCCAGTTTTTTTCTGTTCATACATCTCTGTCAAAAACTGAATTGCTTTTTCAGGTTCACCGTTCTTAGCGTATATCGTTGCCAATTCTTGATATTGGTATTTACGATTCGGTTGAACTTCAAGAATCTTTTCAAATAGTTCAATAGCCGCTTCTTTTCTTTTTTCCTTAAGGCATCGTCGCGCGACAGCTATGGTAAATTCATCTCCATAATATCTACCAATAGGTTGGATAATTTCTTTTGTCAGAGCAATCAGTTCATCTAATTTGTCTGAATGTACAAAAGCATCTATTGCTTTTTCATAGTTGTAACCAAGTATGGCTGAATCGCTTTTTAGCAATACTTTATAGTGGGGTATTGCGTCTTTTGTTTTACCACTTCGTTCAAGCATCTGGACATAACGTAGACGGGTGTTAATTTCCTTTGGACGTAGTTTCAGTGCTGCCTTATATGCTTCGGAAGCTTTATCAATCTTATTTGTACCCTCATAAAACATAGCTAATTTAAGTTGTGCGTTGAATGAAGTTGGATTATTCTGTGCATCCTCAATAATTTTAGTTTCCCTGTTTTTTCTGTCTTTTGCATTGCCTACCAAACTATTTGCTTGTTGAAAACTCCATGTTGACATCATGCGTCCATAGCGGTCGGGTCTGTTAGCGAATCTTAATGCGCGTTCTGCTAATATAGCAGCATCCTGTCCTCTGCCGAGGTCTGCCAGATGGTCTCCGAGGTCCATCAGAAAGTTTGGGTTGCGTTGAGTCAGTGCCAAGGTCATAGCTTTTTTCGCAGTTGCGATTGCATATTGCGTGAAACCCGATTCTTGAAGCGTGATAGAGAATTCGTAAAGTTCCTGTGAACTGATAGGCGAGTTTAAGAGGTTATTCATTACTTCACGCATGGTAATTGTATCCCCCGTGTGAATCGCAAGTTGCAGTATCAGATCGTAATATTGGCGGCGGTTTCTCGGTTCGGACTCTGCTAAGTCTTCAAGCATGGTTAAGGCGAGCTTATATTTTCCGCTTTGAATCGAGATGTAAGCTATGTTTAGTTTTAACGTCAGGTCATCGGGGAAGTCATTGAGGAGTGTAGAGAGGATCTGTTGAGCCTCATCTTGATTTGCATCCCACCAATAGCAGTAACTGAGTGTTAATCCAGGGTAGATACGATCTCTACCTTTTGCAGTGTCCAACTCTTCTTGCAGTTTTGCGTAGAGTATTTCCTGTTGATTCCGTATCCACACCTCACGAAAAATTGATTTAAGGTAGTTCAATCGTTCCATATTGAAATATGCTGTTGGTACGGGGTAACTGGAGTTGACTGGGTTATAGTAGCCATAGTAATAGTATGATGACTGTGCAAGTGCAGCAACACGTCTGGGATTTATAGTATTAGGTTTCGTTCTTTCAAGGAAGGTCCAGAGAGCGTCAATTGCTTTTTCAGTGTTTCCCTGTTCAATGTACGCATCAGAGAGTTCTTCAAAGAGTAATCTATATTCCCTCAGCTGCTTTTGTGAAGGTGATGGTAGATTCGTTAGGATTTCTTCTGCTATTTCTGTTCTATCATTTATTAGGTACGCATCAACTAACTTAGCCAAGGCTGTGAGATCGGTGAGTTTTACATCTTCAATTTCGTTTATGAGTTTTGTTGCGTCCTCTTTCTTGTCTTCATTATGGAGTAATGTGGCATATTCTGCAAGATAACGAGCCCGTACAGTCGGAACTAAACCGGGTATATCGTCAATTGCTTTCTTCACTGCTTCGTAATTAAGGTTATCCTTCAACAAAAGCTGCAAACGAAGGGGTTGATATGCTAAATCATTGAGTGAAATCTCAATCAACTTATCTATAACCTTTTTTGCTTTTTCTTGCTGCTGAATCAAAGTATATAAACGTGCTAACGTCTCAAGTGCTTTGAGATCAGTTGGGTTTGCTTGTACATCTTCTTCAAAATGTTGAATAAGATCAGTGAGTTTTCCTTGCTGTTGTGCAATTGTTGCCAAATGAACGAGTGCCCCTACTTGCGCTTCTTCAAAAGTCTTCGGCATCCATTGTACATTGCCACCAGCAAAAGTGGATCTGCTCTGTATATCACTGATAGTTCCTTGAGAAATCTCAAATTTGTTAAAGTCAATACCTGGGATGTAAGAATAATCATAAATTTCACTATATCTTGTAGTCTGTTTTGAGGTGTTCTCTACTGGTTCGGACATATCCAGTATGCGGTGGAAGTAGGTCTGTGCGCGCTCTGGTTCATTCATTCCAACTAACAACACACCCAGTCTGTATAGTGGAAGATGTGCATCCGTACCCGATATCTTTTCAGACGCGCGTTCAAGCACAAAAAATGCTTCTTCCGACAATCCGTGACGAAGTAATAGCGCAGCAAGCTTCACTTCTGCTTCAAGTGTCTGGTTTTTTGCGTGAAGTAATTTCGTCCAAGCTTGAATTGCTTCCTGTTCGCGTCCAGCATCAAACAATAATTCACCCAGTTTCTGTTGGTGAGTTGGGTCAGGGTCAACTTTGACAAGCCGTTGTTGATAGGTCAGTGCATCTTGCATATCACCCAAATCAGAACTGATTTCAACTAATTTGAATAGGAGTTCAGGATTCTCACGTTGTTTGTTTAAGCCTTGTGCTAATTGGAAACGTGCACCCAGTAGGTCCCCTTCCATACGATGAAGTTCAGCAAGTGCAAGGACAGGTGCTACCCAGGAAGTGTTTGATTTTGCTAACTGCTTTAGTTTTTCTTCAAATTCATCACGTCTACCAAGGTCATAATAGACATCAGAAAGCGGTTTGACAAAAGTAAGTTTGTCGTGAATACTATCACTTAAGTTCCAACATCGCCAATACTGTGCAAGTGCTTCCTGAAGTTTTCCTGAGAGTTTATAGACCACTGCTAATTCTGTACGCGTGTCAATTACTTCGGGTCGTAGTCGGATTGCTTGTTTCAAACTGTCTATAGCGGCATCATAGTTTTTTGACTGCTTTGCAATTTGTGCAAGAAGTTTGTGACCTTCCGGATTACGCGGACTGTTTGCAATTACCTGTTTTGCTGCAGTTGTTGCTGCCTCATAATCTAATACATCTAAATAAGACTTTGCGATATTTGCGTGGTATTCACGAGCGTTTGCGCTGTCTATCTCAATTAGCTGGATGTAAATAGCGTTTGCATCATCCCGTCTACCTTGCCTATTGTAGACCGTAGCAAGCCATCGATTCACACCCACATCATTGGGTTTCAGTTTCTTGGCATTCAACAGCACTTCTAACGCATAAGTGATATTTCCCAACTTGAGATACATTTTTGCGATCTGTTTCTGATGTAAGAATTTCTGGTCAGCAGCTATTTCTGTTTTCTCAAGTTCAGTTTCCAGTTCTTCGATTTTTTCCTGTAACGTTCCTTGCCTTCGGTAGATTTCAATTCTTTTTTCATCCATTTTTTCAGCAAAAAACGCATTGGGGGCAAGTTCTATTGCTGCTGTGTATTCAACAAGAGCTGCATCGTAATCTCCATTTTCCAAATAGTGCTTCGCTAACGACTCACGATATTTGTATTCATTCGGCATCAACTCAACAGATCTTTTTAATGCAGCAACAGCTTCTGTTTTAAAATGTTTTGCTTTTAACAGATGCGCAAGTCGATCGTAATTCGCGGCGATTGCTCTTTCACCCGTAACCATCTGATTCCATGTCTCAAGGGCTTTTTCGCGGTCACCTTGCCGTAGGTAAAAATCTCCAAAATACTCAATATAATCCAGATTGTTAGGCGCGAGTGAGATCGCCTTTTCATATTGAGTAATAGCATCATCTATCCATTCATGTCCAGTGTAAATTTCTGCTAATATGAGATGGGTAGCCGGATTGTCAGGGGAACGGTCAATCATCCGTTGATATACGCCTTTTGCTTTATCCTGATTGCCAATTTGCAGATATAACTCCCCGAGTTCTCGGTAAATACCGAAATCGTCAGGAGATTGTTCGCTGAGTACTTCGTATTCAGCAGCTGCATCGTCAAACTTTTCGATGTTTCGGAGTGTTGCAATAAGATTAAGTCGCAGATTTGTGTCTGTAGGTGCAAGCTCAATTCCTTTCTTGTATGTGCTTATTCCTTCATCAACCTGCTGGTTTTCAATATACGCTGCTGCCAGCAAACCGAGAAGTTCAGGTTCATTTGGGGTTACCTCAAGTTTTTCTTGATAGTATTTTATGAGCCCTTCCCAATTACCATCAGCAGCAAAAATACCGATGATACGGTGTTGTAGGTCTTTACGTAGCCAATTGCCTGGAGCAGTCAACGACAAGGCAGTATCAAAACTCTTGATTGCTTCCTGAAAATCACCTTTCGTTTCATGTATGTTACCGATTTCCCTGTGACTCAAACAGACTCTGTATGCGTCATCCTTTTTTAGTTGGATAATTGCATTGTACTGCGAAATTGCCTGCGAAAACAGTTCCTGTTCAATGAATAGGTCAGCGATCTCAATTCGTGCAAAGATGTCATCAGGATCAATTTCAGTGATCTTTTTCCATGCCTGAATTGCTTCATCTATTTTGTCACGCTGAAAATATGCATGTCCAAGTGCCTTATATATTTCGGTTAACTCTTCGGGTGGGACATTTTGTGCTTGTACAGACAATTTTGATGCAGTGGTTAATACTTGGATGGCTTCTTCATTGTTTCGTAATGAAGCATAAAATTTACCCAATGCAAAATGTGGGTAGTAGTTTTCAGGTTTGAGTTCAACCGCACGTTGATATGCACTTACTGCATCAGTCTCTTTACCCAGCCGTTTATATAGGTGTCCTAAAATGAGTTGGAGGTTAGAGTCGTTAGGTTTTTCTTTTGCTTCTGTCAGATAATCGTTTAGCATTGCATCTAATCCAGCACCTTCAAGGTAGAACTGATAGACGCGGTCAAAAGTACTTCCATCTTTCGGTTTTTGATGGAGTATCTGTTTATAACGTTCTATGATTTTCTCATCATTTGTAGCATCTTGTGCTATACATATTGTATTTGCAGAGAGCGTCAGGACAAAAAGAAACATTAGATAATAGATAATTGACCTTTTTTCTCGTTCAAGCATTCAGAAGCCTCCATGTAATAAAAATGATAGGATGACCCGGACCCTTAAAATAATATGAAATGTTATTTCTATTTGTCTTGCTTATAAAAAACAAGAAGTGCCTCTGTTTAATTTGAAGTCTATTTTATTAGAAATTAGAGCGATTAAGAATTCTTTTCCTATTATGTGGTCTTTATATTTCAGATGGACGAACTATGTCTGGATTTATACCGTAGTATTCTATAAAGTCTTGAAATGGATCATAAAAATAGTCTTTGGCATTTGGAGATATTACGATAGTTTTGAGTAAGGTTTGTAAGTTATTTTCCAGTGAAATTCCTTTTTTAGGTATGTCCTTCATTAGATTGGTATCATATCCACTAAAGAATGAAACATCTTCCCTTGAAAGTTGATCGCTATAAAAAGGTATTTCAGATGTATAGATACGATCCAGGTATTCTTCACAAATAGTTTCAAATGAAATAATTGCCCTAACCTCTTTTTCTTCTTGATATATATTTCTTTTATGCAAAATTGGAGCGTAAAATAGTTTCAGGACATTATCAGGATTGTTTAAGTCTATTGATGGAAAATCTTCATATCCTTCAATATCTTCTTTTTTATAGTCCTTATATTTTATCTCACCTATATGGATTTGATAACTGGTAGATGCAAAACTTTTGATTAGATCGCCAATAGTCGTTTGAATGGCTATGGCTGTAGGACTACTATTTTCTCCATACCCTGCCCACATTGTATGGCTTTCATTTTCTTTTTCAAACCAACTATTACAAAACATGAGATGGTTTGAAAAAAGTTGTAGTAATGTTTCAAATGAGTGTTGAGTATTATATATTATTTCTGCTTCACGTTTGGTGTGGAATTGCTCAGCATCTTGCATAAATCCCTTCATTCTTCGGAATGCGCCATCTTGCTTTATTGGTGTGTTTTCTTCATCTAATAGGTCTGTTCTATAGACTTCCTCTATGGATTTAGCTGACAGTGTTCCTTCTTTTTTATCATTAAATAAGGAGATATTAGGAAAATAAAGTGAATTATTTTTCAGCATTGCCATAAATTTTTCTATAGACATGTACCTCCATATTTTTTTCTCTTCGTGTGGGGTATCAAAATGAAGGCTTTTTTGATAAGGCATTTGTATATTTCGCTGGTTATTATAGTACCTTTCTAAATTTATGTATAATTCGTAATTTGCAATTTAACGTCTAATTTTGATCATTAAGTGGTGGTTTAAGATGTGTAATCAACCGATTTTCTATATCAAAACGCGATTCTGAAGGTAAAGGCACATAAACAGCAATAGCATTCATACCTAGCTTGAGAGCTTCCTCCCATTTTTCATGACCTGGGTTCAATCGCGTTCTAAAACCTTCTGTCTGCCCAATATATAGGAATTGGTGGTCATTTGCTCCTTGGGCATTATCCGTGCCTTTTGAAAAGATGTAGACCCCTGGTGCATTGTAAATTGGCCCAGCTAAGTCATAAGCTACAAAAGTGTATGTATCGTTGCCCGCGCTGACATTCATTGGTCCTATTCTTGCCATGTTTAATCTCCTTAAGGTTTTATTGTTTTGGGAATCAAAGAATTAACCAATCCTTTAATCTCACGGATTTGATGAAAGGTATATTTTAGGTAGAAGCGAGAACATTATCCATCAACTCTTGCCATCTACCCTCAAATTTTTTACCGAATTCTTTTTCACCACCCGTGGCTAAAGGACCAGTAATCATCGGTTTAGTCGCATTACCACGTTCCCAAAGCTGCTTCCCCCCGAAATCGTTATGTATAAAGTGCAAGGCAACCCCAGCGCGTTCCTTGTCAGACAAATTCGATTTAGTGCAGTGTGCCACACCGTAGCAGAAGAAGAGCACACCACCCGATTTTAATTCAATCGGTACTGCACGTTCTTCAGGCGGATCACAACGAATATGGTGGTCACTTAACGGATCGCGATAGTGTTCATAACTTTCACGGTGACTGCCAGGGATAACGTGCATACACCCATTTTCAACGTTTGCATCGTGAATCGCAATCCACATAGCACACCCACGCAATGGGTCAGGAATTCTAAAATAGGCGTTATCCTGATGCCAACTCGTACCAATGCCAACCTTTGGTGGTTTCCAAAACGCTTGATCCAGTTGTAACATGAATCCATCACCGATAAGTTGCTTGACAGTGGAAACAACTTTGGGGTGAAAAGGTAACGCTTTGTGCAAATCACTGCGATTGTTTAGGGGAATTACCTGCAAGTTCTGTCGTTCACCTTCGTTGTCACGTTTTGTGCCATCTTCCTGAATAGCACAATTGATACCTGTCCCTTTTTCCAATTCAGTATTGTAGATACGTTCCAATTCATGACGCATAACTTCTGCTTCAACAGAAGAGAAAAAACCATCAATGGCCATGTAACCATTTTCTTGAAATTCGGCAAGTTGTTTTTCTGTTAATTGCATATCAGTGTGTTTATCCTACTTAATTTGATTGGTGAGTACTTGATAATAGCATATTGTAAGACATAATTATATCACATTTCACACCTTTTTTCCATAGATTTTAACATAACGCAGGGGTATTAAGTTTTTGGCATGAATTGGGAGTAAAGTTGTTTTCACTTGTCTGAACCAGGATTTGCAGGATTTACAGATTTTCAAATCAAGAAATCAACGGTATGAATGCCTTATGGCATTCCCCGGGTGTAAACTTAAGAGCCTTATTCATTGTTGGAGGGGTTTCTAACCCCGATTTCTTGAGCAAAAACCAGTCCAATCGGGGTTAGAAACCCCTCCAACAATGGAAAATATTCCTTAAGTTTACACTTATAGGTAGAGCGTATGCGACACCCGACATGATAACCGCAAACAATACATGTCGGGTTTCGCATACGCTCTACCCGGGGAATGCCAATAAGGCATTCATACCGTTGATTTCTTGATTTGGACCTACGATATAAACTTTAAGTAACACACACCAACTGATAATTCTTAAAACTGAATAACCCTGCCTTTTAGAACGAAGGCTTGACTCATGTCAACATCAGGTGTATAATGCAGTATGTATATGTTTAGTAAAACGCACTAACACTAAAACCTATCTCATAATATTGTAGGAGGGGTTTCTAACTCCGATTTACCGGACACGCGATTATGAGATAACACATCAAACTCTATAACAAAGGAGCAAACAATGAAAATAGGTTTAATTTCCACCTATGTAAAGTCTACATTTCTTCTATTAATTAGTATTTCTGTCATATTAGTGGGTTGTGAAAGAGCATCCCAACAGACAGGCATTCTTACGACCGAGTCAGCAAAGCAAGCAAACGCGATGATTGGCTCATCAAACGACAGCGGTGTAACTGGAACAGCAGTCTTCACACAAGATGGCGACCAAATCACACTCACGGTTGAGATTCAAGGGGCATCCCCCGGTTTACACGGAGTACATATTCACGAACACGGTGATTGTAGTTCACCTGATGGCACATCCGCTGGAGGGCATTGGAATCCCACAGGTGTTGCGCACGGAAAATGGGGAGAAGGTGAGTTCCACCTTGGAGACATTGGTAATATCTCAGTCGGAGAAGATGGTACAGGTAGTATTGCATTGACTACCGATCTCTGGGAAATTGGTACCGGTTCTGATATTGATGTTGTCGGTAAAGGTATTATAGTCCATGCTGATGCGGACGATTTCGTCTCACAACCTTCAGGCAACGCAGGCGCGCGTATTGGGTGCGGTGTAATTGTATTGGAAGAATAGTGGAACTTCGCAAGGAGTGGGGATTGGAATAATAGGTAGTAGACTTCTGAATAATTGGACATTAGGTTCGGTTAGGAAACCGAACCTACCAAGAGTGTTGTAGGACAAACTAAAAGTTTGTGCTACAAAAGGAGGATTTATATGGTTTTCAAACAGTGGCGTTTTGCTATCTTAATCGTAATCATGTTTTTTTGCTGGATTGGAAACAGTGTAGCAGCAAATTTAACTGCAACTGGTACTGTGTTCCTGGATACAAATGGTAATAAGGTGAAGGACGATAGTGAAGAAGGTCTGTCAGGTGTTCGCGTCTCAAATGGACAGGAAGTTGTCCAAACCGATGCCAACGGGGAATACTCGCTTGAAGTCAGTGATGACACCATTCTATTTGTGATTAAACCACGTGGGTATATGACACCGATCGATGAAAACCATCTTCCGAAATTCTATTATATCCACAAACCGAACGGTTCACCAAAGGGACTGAAGTACGAAGGCATTGCACCAACTGGTCCATTACCGGACTCCATTGATTTTCCACTCATTGAACAACCCGAACCTGAGACCTTCAAGGTTCTCGTTTTCGGTGACACACAGCCCAGCAATATGCAAGAGATTGAATGGTTAGCACATGATGTGATTGAAGAAGTTATCGGCACGGATGCAGTTTTCGGTCTCAGCCTTGGTGATTTGGTAGGGGACAACTTAAACCTGTTTCAACCCCTTAATGAAGTGATGGCTACCGTTGGGATACCGTGGTACAACGTCTACGGCAACCATGATATGAACCGGCGTGCGACTGATGACCGTTATGCCGATGAAACATTCGAACGGGTTTACGGTCCCACATGCTATTCGTTTGACTGGGGCCCTGTCCATTTCATCAACATTGACAATGTCCATTTCCTACCCGATAAAGAAGATAATCCACCCTACAGAAGTGAGGTAGGAGAACGTCAGTTGAAATTCATTAAAAATGACCTTGCTTTTGTACCGAAAGATCAGCTTGTTGTTGTTTCCATGCATATTCCGTTGCCCCAGATGCAAGATGTGCAGGAATTAATGAAACTACTTAAAGATCGTCCCCACACATTATCCTTGTCAGCACATACGCACTTGCAACGGGATGACTTTATCGGTGCGGAACAGGGATGGAAGGAAGACGACCCACATCATCACCACAATCATGCTACCACATCCGGCACTTGGTGGAAGGGAGCACTTGATGAAATAGGCATTCCTCACACTACTATGAGAGACGGAGCACCCAACGGATACGGTATCTTCACATTCAGTGGTAATCAATATTCAATTCGGTTCAAGGCAGCACGTCGTCCAGCTAATTATCAGATGAACATATATGCCCCATGGGAAGTTGCTGCTACAAAAACTGGTGAGACAGATGTACTTGTAAACGTATTTAGTGGTAACAGACGCTCAAAGGTTGAATTTCGTCTGGGTAACGATGGGGAATGGAAACCGATGACTTACACACCGCAGCAAGACCCATACTATAAGGCACTCAAGGCACGAGATGATGCAATCCACCGTGAACGGAAATTGTTTAATTCTTTTCGAGAAACTATGAAATCATTACTGAAGGAAGATGTCCAAATTCCACAAACCGGAAAGCCACTTCTATATGGCGTTGCAAAGTCAATGCACATCTGGCAAGCAAAACTTCCTGCGGATGTTCCTAAA
Source organism: Candidatus Poribacteria bacterium (assembly GCA_012270795.1). Classification (GTDB taxonomy): domain Bacteria; phylum Poribacteria; class WGA-4E; order WGA-4E; family WGA-3G; genus MSPOR6. The sequence continues at coordinate 3,833 of JAAXHO010000117.1, read as the reverse complement.
GGCACACATGTGATCAACGTTCGTACAACTGATATGTTCGGTCAAACTTTCACAGGCCGGCGAATCATACGAGTATATTAAGGGCTATATTAAGGGCACTATCAGATTGAAAGTCATATCCGAATTTCCTAATGTCCCCAATTCCAGGTTGTGTAAAATTTTTGTAGAAACATTGATATGACTTTTATTCGCCATCTTTTTTACTCGTATGTCTATAGTATTTTAACTTGTCTGAACCAGGATTTGCAGGATTATCAGATTTCCAGGATTGGAGTATGGTACATTAGATTGCCATTCCAAAGTTAACATAAATGCTTATCAAAAAACATGGATGCGGCAATCCTGGTAATCTGTAAATCCTGTAAATCCTGGTTCAGACAAGTAACCAAAACTTTACACACCCTTTGTTAGAATTTAATTTGACAAAAATAAAATTCGCGTGTATACACGTAACCCTCTTACCCGCCCATAACTTAATTATATTACAAAACAAGGTCTTATCGCAAGTATTAAATTTGCGATTTTTTTGTGCCCGCACGACGTATCGCGTCGCGGGCTTTTCTTGTTGCATCACACAATGTTGTGACAGTGATGCAACTTTTTCTGTTTGATAATAACATGAGAACATGGTATGATATTCATGTCTCCTGTTATTGTTTCCATCAAAATGGACTGTGAAAAATACTTTACAGTCTGATAATAAAGGAGATTGAAAATGCGTTTTAAAAATTTCACAATTACTTTAGTTCTTACATGTTTGTCTTTTGTTGCGCTGGCGGGACTCGTCATCTTGCCAGTTACCAATGGGATATGTGAATGGTCCGGTGACGAAAGTAATAAGTATTATTACACAAATTCGGTGCATATAGACAAACAAACACATGATAGTCCAGATGCTTGGTCAGAGGATACGAAAAAAGGTAGAGGTTGGCATTTGAGTGCCAATTTATCGGCAAGTGGTTGGGGATCTTCAGCTTATGTGTCTCCCTCAATCTATGGAGTAGAACCTTTAGTAGCTTATCCTGAAGAGACGACATACAGTGGAACTGCAAATGTAAGGGCTTGGAGAGTACATACAGGTATGAACATCTTATGTGATACATGTGGAAGTTATTATTTGTATGAGGTAGATGCAGCTGAAGATAAGAATACGGATGTTGGGGAATCACAGACGATTGCAGCCCAGGTTATGTTGAAACATTACGTTCGTATCTTCGGATCGCAAAAACACAAGAAAACAGGAAATAAAATTCTCACTGGCGTGTCTGGTACGACCGAGGTGCCATTTGCAGAGCTCACTGTGTCAGCTGGCTATGAGTGGCAGCACGAATCCGGCGTAACAATTACGGAAGATTCGCGAGAAAGTTTTTATAAGAGAGTAAGGGGAGATACTCAAGACCAATCTGCAAGTATAAGCAATTTTGGAGCAGCTCAGGTACAACAACATGGCCTGTTACCTAACGTTCAAGACAGGGGTTATCCAGCAAATAGTTATGCAGAGACAAATTTCTTCTTTGAAGGTGTTTTTAGTTCGAATTCTGTCTCGTACTGGTACAATCCTAGTGATTCTTCTCTGTCCACAGACAGTTACTATTACATTCGGTAGTGATTGATCTTGCCGTTAATATTCCCGTTGGTGCACTTTGCACTATCGGGAATCTTTACAAATCTTTACAAATGAAAGGACAAAACAGATGACACTCAAAAAGACTATTTTTATTGTTTCTATTTTATTAGGTATAGGTGCTTTAGGGGCATTACTCATGCACCGTGAGGATCATTCGGGTGATCAAGTAGCGTCTCCACCAGATGTGGTTTCCGAACAACGTACGTTGCCCATGCTTCCTACGCGTATTGCGACAAAGGCAAAGCCAGGCGAGGATCGCACGTTGCTGCACCCGCTTGCGGACCCCGAAAAACGCGCTGCTTACGCGGCACAGACACCCTCCAGCTGGGAGGAATGGGCAAAAGCCCTTACAGAGATACGCCTTGGCCGGTCAGCAGAAAATGGTTTTTTGTCTACTTCCGAGGAGATAGACTTGCAGCGTCAAGGAGATTATAGTTATTTATTGGAACAGGGGAAACGTTACGAGAAGAAAAAACACCCTATCCCGACACCTGTAACCGAAATGCCTCATCTTGATAAACCAGTGTATTATGAAGGACCACAAACCGCAGAGGCAATCATGGAGGAATTTGACGATAGGTATGATAATAGTTTTCCACGTGCCGCAGAGATGGAAGAAATATATCCACGCGAGGCATTTCTCCAACGCCTCCTTGATAAAGGCGCGGTTGTCAAAAAGGTTTCGGATTACAAGTATTATATGAAATTGCGTGGGGAATTGCTCTATAGAAAGGACAGACCAGAAGACTGGCGTTCCGGCAACCATGGGATCCCTATCACTACAGATTTTTCAGAATATGAAGAGGGTTTTCTTGATAGGAAGGTGTGGGAGAATAGCATCATTCAACAGGTCTCTGAAGAGAATCCTGAGAGGGGTGTGACAGTCTACTTCCCCGGAAGTACTCCGAATAAATATCTACCGATAATCGGAAGGATGCGGTATGTTCGTTTCGGTAAAAACCGTGAAAGCATGTATGGTTTTGGAAGTAGTTTGTCTCAAGAACAGACAAATGATTTATGGTACAAAGGTATTGAACCAGAGGATACCGAGATTATCTACATTGATGACGATTATAATGTCCTTCCGGGGCCTCCGCCGCTTGCTAAAAAATCTACGCGAGTTCCCACACATCACCATGTTGAAGTTGATGGTGTCAAGTTAACTCCTGATAACTATGAATCAGTAGTCGGCCATCCGGCATCTATTGAATGGCTTGAAGAATATGAAGCAAGGCAAACTCGCGAAGCGCAAGAGACCACACATGATCCAAATGCAGCACGTCGTGAGGCGGCCCGTGAAGCAGCTCTGGCAGCACAAGCCGCAGCCAAAGCGGAATATGAGAAGTTTGAGAACCGCATGCGGCAAATAGAAGAATTCTCAACGATGTCGGATGCAGAAATTGAAAAGACGCTTGAAAGACAATTCCGCAAACAATTTCTACCGGAACATCCGGTAGAACAGTTAGAACAGATCACACCTGAGAGACTTGAAAGGGCATTAGGCACACTCTTTCAACACGGGTTTGAAAAGGGGATACAGAGGATACGGCAGGACAACGCTACGCTCGCTGACATGTTAGAGAATTACTTTGGAAAGGGACAACCACCGCCACCTGAAGCACCGAAGAGACCGGAAAGACCTACACCACCAAAACCACCAGAAGCACCGTAATGAAAAAACAGATAATTTTGATTATCGTTAGTTTTTTTGTTATTGCTGCGCTGGTTTCCTTTTTTAGTCGTGGCAATCCTGCAATTCGCAGTGTAGATAAATCTCTGTGGGTAAGGCATTGGGAACAACTTGACCTTTCACATATCAAAAAGGTTTACCAACCCTACACCGTTGCAGAAATGATAGACAGATGGGATGATAAATTGCTCGCTAAGTATGGCGGTCCTGAAAGATTCAAGCAGGCAATAGGCATAGCAGGCGAAGTTTATCCGCGTGATACGTAACCTAACGCGCATGCTGGAATTAGGTAGACCTTTTGTTGATTTCTTAGATTATGAGGATGTCCTCACGGAACAACGGACATGGTTGTTTACTGCGCGAACCTACTGGGAGAGCATGTCTGTCAAGTGTTTTTTCGCAATGAACACAGTGATGCGTTTATCCCCGTCTACCCAGAAAATGAGACAACATCTACCAAAGTCAAAATCTGGGCGATTCATTATCCACACGATATAAAAGAAAATTCCAAATACC
>JAAXHO010000089.1 GCA_012270795.1 Candidatus Poribacteria bacterium | reverse complement strand
ATATGGATTAAAGGGTAATCGAGTGTTTCGATGTGCATGGTAGGCAAGCAAATCCTCTGATACAAAAATTGAGTGAAACCCTTGCGCTTAGTATAACATACCTCCACCCCTCGTTGCAATCCCAACATCTGCTGACTCAAGGGCATTCAGTTGTCGGCACTTAGCAGTCATGCAGATCGCAAGCACAGAGACACGTCCGAGACATAAGGAATAGAAAATGTGGCGAGTTTCAGAGTATTCAGAGTAAAATCTGAAAAATGACTGATTTCAAAACGGCTGTAAGCATAGACAGTTATTGGGTTTTGAAGGGTTTTGAGAGAAGGTTCCTGAAATGCTTACTCTGAAATTTCAGAGTGGATGGAGGATGTTGAAACTATGCTGTCTGAATGAGATTTTACAAGATTAACGGAAGATTCCAGTTTTCATGGAGGCTTCACGGAGATTTTTCTGATCGCAGGTGTGCTGTGTGTTCCTGAGAGGCAACATTGGATTTCTCCGTGAAAAACGAATGTGAAATTATATTTAACTTATTGTATCGAAATGCCCTTATGTAGGAGCGACCTGAGCTCGCGATTCTTACTGAAAACAGATAACTCTGTAGGAGCGACCTCTCGATCGCGATTTATCCCACAGAACTGACAAAAAGCTTCCGAAATTCAATAACCCTATCGCTTCTTTGCCCAATGACACATAATTTGACAACGCTTCAAGAATATATTATACTTAAGATATGCAAATCACCACCAGAGAAGTCCGAAACTATATCACACCAAATGGGCGTAATCCGTTCCGAGAGTGGCTGACACAACTGCGAGATAAAAAAGCACGAGCGAACATCCAGAGACGCATTGCGCGTCTGCAGGAGGGAAATTTTGGTGATTTCAGAAGGTTGAATAGCGGTTTATGTGAACTAAGAATCAAATACGGACCAGGATATCGAGTTTATTTTGGTATGTTTGCCTCTCATATTATTATTCTCCTCTGGGGAAGACAAAAAGGAACACAGCAGCCGGATATTACGAGAGCCCTAAACTATTGGAATGAAATAAGGAGCAGGCACAGTGAACACGGAAACGTTACTTAAGCAAACCACCAGTTTTAGAGATGACCTTCTGAAAGACCTCGCAGATATGGAGTTCGCGATGTACTATTTGGAAGCAGCCTTATCAGATTACAAAGAAGATGGCAATACAGAAGCACTCTGGACAGCACTGTATGATGTTGTAACGGCACAAGGCGGAATTGGAAAACTTGCTGAAAGGGCAAAGGTTAACCCTGAGCATCTCAACGATATACTCGCCTCTAAACCGGAACCGCGCTTGGATAACCTGCAAAACATTCTTTCTGGACTCGGATTTCAGATTCGTTTGGAATACGCCGAAAACTAACCGTAATACCTGTCCTTCGCTATCCCACCACAACTTACGAAAGCTTTTGGCTTTTTACCAAATCTATGATATACTTTGAAATATGTTTACACATCCTATACCGACGATAACAATCGGAGAAAATGATGAGTAAAGAAGTTTCTACGACGGAATTGCGGGGAAACTTGGTAAGTTGCTCGATGGAGTCCACCTCAACGGATACCAACTGATAGTCAAGCGTGCGAATAAGTCACTCGCTGCCATTGTTCCAATTGAAACATACGATGCGATGCTTCAACAACGAGAAAAAACTTTTTCTGTTCTGGACAGAATATGGGAAAAAGTCCCAGTGGTGAGTGAAGAAGAAGCACAAGCAGATATTGAACAAGCAATTACTGAGAGACGCGCGGAGATAGCATATAGCCTGTAGAAGCAACCTCCGAATTGCGACACACCACCTCTCTTATATCCACTAGCGAGGTTCCCAATCTTGCCCTATAAAAATCTGTTGCTTTTTTCCACTATTTATCGTATAATAAGTAATATGGAGAATCTTTTACTCGCCGAACACACAACATCACCATACCTGACAAATCCGTCCTTTTCGGGACACCAGACCTTCCCCTTTCGGTACACGTGGCTGAAAAAGGGGGTTGATGCTGTGGCAGAAGATCCGACCGTTTTTTCTTCAGAAGACGCTTCCGTTACTTTAGGTGTCGGGAAAAATATGGTGGATTCCATTCGGTATTGGTGTCGGGTATCCAGACTTATTAAAATTGAAAAGAATCAACTCTACATAGACATCCGCGAAAAGGGAAGCACCCGTCAGCCCCAGCAATTCGTTCTTACTGAACTTGGAAAAGCCATTTTCGGCGACCAAAACCACAAAGGATTTGATCCGTATCTTGAGGATCCCGCCACTTTGTGGCTGATTCATTGGCAGATTGCGAGTAATATGAATCAAGCAACGTCATGGTATTGGGCGTTTAGCATTTTAAAGAGAAATCAATTCACACTGTCCACATTTAAAGAAGAATTGTCTGAATGGACGCGACAGCAGAAAGTATCAATGCGCCCCGTCTCTCCTAACACCCTACACCGAGATGCCAACTGTTTCATACGAACCTATTGTCAATCCCGTCACAGCTCTAACGTTGCTGTAGCTGAGGAAACCTTTGACTGTCCGCTTGTTGAACTCAATTTGATTGCCGAATTGCCTGATAACAATGGTTACGAATTCCAGCGCGGTGAAAAAGAGACACTGCCCATTGAGGTATTTACAGCAACACTGATCGCTTTTTGGGACGCTCGTTTTCCCGAAAGGGAAACGCTTTCCTTCTCCGAACTGATGTACGTGCCGTTAAGTCCTGGACGGCTGTTTAGATTGGACGAAGACACAATGGTTATATATCTCGAAACGCTTGAACAGCTTACAAATAGTGCTTTAGAATACGGCGAAAGTGAAGGTTTGAAGCAAGTCTATAGACGTAAAGATTTAGACCCAATGGAACTTTTAGAGGGGTATTATGGATAACGTCCCATTGTCAGACATCTTCCGGGTTAAAGGGCGTTTCCAGCGTTCGGTTCATCTCGAACGCGACTTCTATATAGAAAACGCTTTAGATGGATACATCTTAACCGTTACCGCGCGAGAGATGTTATCGCGTGTCGCTTTGACACTTGAAAATGAAACAACATCAAAAGCGTGGTCCCTCACCGGTCCCTACGGATCGGGAAAATCAGCGTTCGCGCTCTTCGCCGCAAAGCTGCTCGGAAACCCCAATGCCTCTACAACAGAACAAGCTTTAGGGATCCTACAGCGCGGAGATGTCCCACTCTATGAGCGATTCATAAACACAAACGGTCACAGACAATTTCTATCTGGTTTCTGCCCGGTACTTATCTCTGGGGAACGGGCACCGCTCTCGATTGCCCTTCTGCGCGGCTTAGAACAGGGGCTCAAGAATTTCGGGATTTTGTCTTCCAGTTCACTCCAGCGGAAGATCCGAAAACTATTGAAAACAGAGGCAAACGGGACACCACGGGCATCGGACATCACTTCCCTTTTTGAGTCAGCAACGCGCCTTATTGAAAAAAATGGTGGGCGAGGCTTATTGCTCGTGATTGATGAACTCGGGAAGTTTCTTGAATACGCTGCACAACATCCAACGGAAGGTGATGTGTTTGTGCTACAAACCCTTGCCGAATTTGCTACACGAAGTAAACAGACTCCACTGCTTTTACTGACGATCCTGCATCAAGCTTTTGAACAATACGCAAACAAATTAGCCAAATTGCAACAGGAAGAATGGGCAAAGGTCCAAGGACGGTTTGAAGATATAGCCTTCGTTGAACCTACAGAGCAGGTACTCCGCCTGATCGGATCAGCTATTGAAACAACTCCAGAAGGACAAAACGGAAACTTCTCTTTGCCAACTGAATTAGAAATTACGTCGAGCCAGCTGACCAACGACGAATTTAGCGAACTGATCCGAAACTGTCTACCCCTCCACCCAATAGTGGTACTCATCATAGACTCGATCTTCCGACGATTCGCGCAAAACGAACGCTCTCTCTTTGCTTTCCTGAGTTCAAACGAACCTTATGGGTTACAAGATTTTCTTTCCAATCAGCGTTATAACAACAATGCATTGCCCATGTTCTCTATCGCCAACCTATATGATTATCTCAACATCAATATGGGCTACCGACTGTATGCCTCACACAACGGTAAAAGATGGGCAGAAATTGAATCAGCATTAGACCGCCTCCCAAACCTATCTGCCATGCCAACGAAATTGATTAAAACAATTGGAATACTCAATATCGTTGGTGAAGTAATTCCAAATCTGAAAGCCTCAGAGCAACTTCTTCACTACGCATTGGACGATAGAACAGAAGGATTTACTCACAAATTTGAGTCAGCACTTGCTATCCTGAAAAAACGGTCAATTGCTATCTATCGTCGTTATAATAAGACTTACGCACTTTGGGAAGGAAGTGATATTGACATTGAAGCGAGACTCCGTGAGGCAGAAAAGCACATTGACACAAAAAATGCCCTCGCCACAGACCTATCGCACTATCTACCGACACGTCCCCTCGTTGCCCGACGGCACCTATTTGAAACCGGCACCTTGCGACATTTTGCTGTCCGGTATACCGATCTTGAAAACTTTGATGCAGATATGGAGAAACCTTCCAACGATGCAGATGGCCTTGTGCTGTATGCCTTGCCTACAAACGAATACGAAGTCAAGCAACTAAGTGAAAAGGCGAGCAGCACCGAACTAACAGAACGCGGAGAGGTCTTGATTGCAATTCCGAATGCTATTGGGACGCTACAAGACGTGGTTACTCAACTCATCAGTCTACGCTGGGTTGAGGAAAATACTCCAGAGTTAGAGGGAGATTCAGTCGCGAGAGGTGAACTTTCAACACAGCAGGCACAAGCCGAAAAAGAAGCACTCAATAAGTTAACAACAATCTTTGGCAAAGGCAGTAAAGATACTTGTACATGGTATCACAAGGGAGAACCGGCAAATATTGACTTCCAACGTGCAAGAAACGCGTACCTCTCAGAAATCTGCGATGCGGTTTACGACGAAACTCCTATTCTTCGGAACGAACTGATCAATCGACGGAAAATCTCTGGTGCCGTAACCACCGCACGAAAAAAACTAATCCAAGCAATGCTTGAAGACGGAGATAAGAAAAATCTTGGTATCACTGGTTATCCTCCTGAAATGAGCATCTACCGCTCTCTCTTATGGGACACCGGAATACATCGCGAGGTTGACGGCACCTGGGGTTTTCATCCACCAAAACCCGACGATAAAAATAGAATTAACCACACATGGGATGCTATTGAGACGTTTCTTGACAAATGTGAAGGTGAGCAACAACCTATCGAGAAACTCTATGAAGATCTCATGGCACCACCGCTGGGCGTGCGAAACGGTCCTTTACCTATCCTCTTGTGTGCCGCGATGCACTGTCACAAAACAGAAATAGCTCTTTATGAAAACAGATCCTTTATACCAGATTGGTCAATGCCGGTCTTTGAAAGACTTCTGAAAGCACCACAACGATTTGAGCTCAAACGGTTTCGAATAGCAGGTATCCGCGCAGATGCGTTCACACGACTTTTACAGATACTCAATCAACCGGTGGAAACCGAAAAACCGGACCTATTGACAGTGGTCACACCCCTCCTCCGTTTTATCGTGCAGCTCCCAAAGTACACTTTGGCAACCCAAGCGTTAAGTGACACCGCTAAAAATCTTCGCCAAGTTGTTCTGAAGGCACGTGAACCTGACGAACTTCTTTTTAAACAGTTACCAGAGGTAATCGGTTTCCCCGCTTTCAGCACAGAAGCCATGACAGATGCAAAGACTGCTTCAGACTTCTTTAACACACTGCAAGATGTTCTATCCGAGTTAGAACAGGCTTACGATCATTTACTGAATTGGGTCGAGAAGCTGCTGGTAGAAGCGTTTACCTTATCCCCGACCACAGAAGACCTACAAGCACAGCTAGCCGGTAGAGCCGAACCTTTGTTAGCAGTAACGGTTGAAACAGATCTCAAAGGATTTTTGATTCACGTTTGTAGCGGCGGACACGACTTTACGAGTTGGCTTGAGGCTATCGCAACCTATCTTGCTAAAAAACCACCTTCAGCATGGATTGACACAGATAAAGCCCAATTTGAGATTAATCTCTCTCAACTCGCGAGGAAGTTTCGGCATTTTGAAGCAGTCTCTTATGAAAATCTGAAGCATACTGAATCGTCAACTGGAGATCCAATTCGAGTTGGCATTACGAGACCTAACCAACCAGAACACGAGCAGGTGGTCATTTTGCCTTCAACTGCTGAAGAACAAGCTGCTGAAATGGAACGTGCAATCGAAACAGTTTTTGATGAAATTGATAAGAATGGAAATCCTGAGTTTCGTCTTGTGGTTTTAGGGCGCATGTCCCAGAAACTGATGCAGGAATCTGAAAAGAATAGAACAACTTGACATCTTGGCAGATACGTGCTATGATTAAAATGTGGAAGTTTTCAATAAAGAGTTTACCTTAGGAGAAAGCATGGGACAAAAAACGCGTCATCTACTCGGTCTGTCCGGTGGCAAAGACAGTTCTGCGCTCGCTGTTTATATGCGAGATAGAGTGCCTGAGATGGAATACTTCTTCTCTGATACCGGTAAGGAGTTACCAGAAACCTATGCGTATCTGGATCTGTTAGAGGCGTTCCTCGGTAAACCGATTGTCCGTCTCAACATGGACTCCGATGACAGCAAGAACCGAGATTTCGACCACTGGTTAACGCTCTACGGAGGTTTGTTACCATCCTCTCAAGTCCGCTGGTGCACTGTCAATCTCAAGATAAGACCTTTTGAAGAATACGTTGGCGAAGACAAAGCGTATCACTACATCGCCATCCGTGCAGACGAAGATCGCATCGGGTACAAACCGCCAACGACCTCCTCCCTCCGCAACATTGAACCGAAATACCCCTTTAAAGAGGACGGCATCACGAAAGAGGATGTCTATCGAATTCTGGAGGAAAGCGGACTCGGTTTGCCAGACTATTATCAGTGGCGGACGCGTTCTGGTTGTTATTTCTGCTTCTTCCAGCGCAAATCCGAGTGGGTTGGATTGTTAGAGCAACATCCCGACCTCTTTGAACTCGCCAAGGAATACGAGGAACCCAATCCAAATTCAAAGACGGGTGAACTGTTCACGTGGTGCCAGGGTGAGAGTTTAGAGGAATTGTCAAAACCAGAACGGATAGCGCAGATTAAAGCAAACACTGAAAAGGCAATGACATCCAAGAAAACGGCAAAACCGAATCGCAGCCTCGTAGAAATCCTTACCGACGTTCTCGATGACGAGGATGACGAGGAACCATGCTTGATATGTCACAAATGAGGGCACATACACTGTTAAGACAAACCCAAGGTCCCATCAATATGAAAACACTTGAACTTCTCAGTAGTGACATAGGTGATGCCCCACAACAGCCTGGCATTTACGCTTGGTATTATCGCCCGCGTACATTTGGAAATCGTGAGGCTGAAACACTAGGACGGCTAATAACAAATCCTTCCAGTGTAAGAACCGAAATTGTTATGCGGTATGGAATAATGTGGGAAACTGGTTCAGATGTCAACGTGATGCATGGTGGAAAGCAAAAACGTCAACCAGCTAATAAATTTATTTCAGATTCGATTATTCGTGGAAGTCCTTTAATTAAGTCTTTTTTTCAAAATTCAATGGTTCCTTACTTTGCAACACCACTCTATATTGGTATAGACAACGAGAACTTATATAGAAGAATCAAAGAACACTATGATTCGCTCAGTCAACTCTGGGAACCAAATGGAGGAATAAGTAAGTACCTCAGAGAGTATCCTGATGCAAGTGTCCAAGATGTTCTGAATCAATTTGATTTAAAGCATTCCTTTGCCATCAATGCTAGAGTAAAACGGATAGCCCCAAAAGATTTAGTTGTCTGTGTTTGCCCGGTCGATTCTCAAGATAAATTGAGGGACTTGGAGCAAATTTTGCAAATTCTAGTCGATCCAATTTGTGGTAGGAGTTAAAACAATGTCAAGAAGTTTCGGTGTCCAGAAAACCTCAGTAGCCTATGGTTCATTTGGGGAATTTACTATAGACACAGGCGAAAATACGATTCGGGCAAAATACCTTCTTAGCAAAATAAAACCTGGGAACGATGGCAGCTGGGAATGTGAATTGGCATCCGAAATGAAACCTTGGCGCGAGGTTTTTAACGTTGAGGAGTTAAGTTTCGACGAGTTACTACAGCGAGACCTCGACGACTCACGCGTAGCACACGACCTCATCCCATATCTGCTTGGTGAATCAGGGAATAAAGCAAAGTTCTTCCCTCCGATTTTAGCTGTAATCGTTCCGCGTAAAGACACTGGATCAGGTATTAAAGATTTTTATCCATCTCAGAACATCCTTGAATCGATTGAGAAGTATGGTAATCTATTTGATTTCGAGCAGATCAAATGGAATGACCAGTTGACTCCACTAGCAAGCCTGAGTTACAACAGACAACGTTCTGCTTTCATAATTGTTGACGGTCAACACCGCGCTATGGCTGTGCTAGCTTTACATCGTCAAATGAACGAAAATTGGGGTGATAATGCTTTTGTCTCTTATTATGATCATATTGAGGTAGCACCTGATCAGGTGAAAAATATTGAATTACCAGTGTGCATTATATACTTTCCAGATTTACATGAAGGCAATCCTATACCATTAGAACAAGGGGTTGATTTAAGTTCTATTTGTCGTGAATTATTTCTGGTCGTAAATCGTAGTGCCAAGCGAGTTAGCGAAGCACGAACCCTTTTATTGGATGACGAAGATATCGCTGCACGTTTGATGCGTAAAACCCTTTCCACTCTCAAGAATCGAAGCAAAACAGACGATGAATTAGCTAGAATCTATTCAATTTCTTATGGGGATTCGGATACGGAAATTGGACAAAGCGAAGTTATCTCAGGCAGACTTGAATATAGCAGTGCTATTGCTTTGCACAAGGTTCACAGTGCACTATCTTTCGGCGTTGACAGAGCATTTTGGATAGATAATTTTGAGGATATCTCAGACGGTCGGAAAATAAAAAATAGCAATCGTCCAGTAGAGATTTTGCTTGGAACTCCAGTTGATGACTATCCAACTTTATCTCGTAATTCAGGAAAGTCACTACCACCACATGAGGTAGATGAGATAATTGAAAAATTAGGTAGTTTGGCAGATACAGCCTTAGTGAGTCTTTTTGACCGATTTCGACCTTTTACGATCCACAACTCCGAACTTCGTCGTTTGAGGATGCTACTTTTAGAGCCTTATATTCGATCTCAGGTCGAACAGAAAAAAGTATACAATCTGATTTTCGATGGAAGTGGAGTCCGGAATGTTTTTGAATCACATTTTGAAAGACTGAAAAAGGAAACGGATCAACGTGTACGTGAAGGGCAAGTAATCCCAGCCCATCTACAACGTCAGATTGAATTTTGCGAAGCTGTCATGAAGGCACTCGGAAATCATGAGCGTAAATTCCATCGTGACCGCGCTTGTAAATTCTTTAGCATAAACACGGATTTGTATAATAGTAGTAATAACAATGAGGATCAAATTCTCCTGAGCCAGAATGCGCGCACCCTTTTTCAAACCCTAGCAACACAAGCCTTCCAACTCGGATACGCTATGGCTATTTTTACTGTCATTGAAGAATTGAAACGTGAGCAACCCACAACATCTCCGTTCCTATATCCGCAAAGATTGAAACTTGTTGAATTCGTGACAGAGGTCTATCTTACAGCACTCAACGAATACTTTTCTCCGAAAGCAGATACAGTTCATAGAACCCTTAACGGCTACATACGGGAACCACGGGCTTCAGTTTTTGACGCGAATGCCCGTGGACTTCGAGGTCTTTTAGCAATGAGTATCAGTGAATTAAATGAACGTCAGTGGCGATTTTTTCGATACGCCATCTTAGAAATTGTTCACTCCTCGTTCTGCTGGAAAGCTGCTCAATTAAAAATGAAAGAGCTGCACAACGAATGGGCATTAGAATGGTACAAGGCAGCAATTCCTAGACTTGTAAATGGCATAATATCAGAACGGGAACATTACATTGAAGCCGCCGTTGATGCTTCTGTAAGAGGAAGGGAATTTGAGTTACTCAAAATGCGCGAGGAATCTGAAGCAAAAGGGGCTAGGAGAAGTCCCGAGGAGATCCAGCAGATTATTGAGGATCTTCAAAGCACACGCAAGCAAGACGCGAGAAACAATGCCTCCAATCATTTAAAAGCAAGCTTGAGAAAGATCGAAAAAAAAGAAGAAATGGTGGTCCGCTTAATGAAAGATCTAGTATAATTTTTAGGAAGATAAATAATTTATGAATTCATCTGACGATTCTCGACTAAAGTGCAGACAACTTTTCAACAAACTATACTTTGCTCAAACCGAGGATGATGTCGATAAGATCATCAACGCCTATCCCAACATTTCCAAATCTGCAAACTGGCATCCTCTCGGCAGTCATGAAAACAATTTCGGTGTCATCGAAAATCAACAATCTACCCCGATTGCCGCTCTAATTGAGAAAATTACGAACTCAATTGATGCCGTCTTGATGAAGAGATGCCTAGAAGCGGGTATTGATCCCAAATCCAACCAAGCCCCCCAATCCATGGAAGAAGCCAGAACACGATTCTTTCCAAACCACGGAAAGTGGGACTTGGCAAAATTTAGAAATCAGAAAGCCGAGAGTATCCAAATTCTTGCCGACGGACCACGGCGTAATACCTCTCTGATTATTTATGATGATGGCGAAGGACAGCATCCTGAAGAATTTGAGAACACTTTTCTCTCACTCCTGCAGGGAAATAAGAACGAAATCCACTTTGTTCAAGGCAAATACAATATGGGTGGTAGCGGTGCTATTGTGTTCTGCGGCAAGAAACGATACCAGTTAATCGGCTCAAAGCGTTACGATAACACCGGGAAATTCGGTTTCACACTGATTAGAGAACATCCACTGAGCAAAGGAGAAGAAGGCACCAAAAAGAATACATGGTATGAATATCTGAAAATCGACGGGGAAATTCCTGCTTTTCAGGCGAATCAACAAGATTTGAACTTGTTTAATAGGAAATTTACAACAGGTTCAATCATCAAACTTTACTCCTACGATCTCCCCTCCGGAATCTCAGATATTTCAAGGGATTTGAATCAAAGCATTAACGAATATCTGTTTGAACCTGTCTTGCCAGTCTATACAATCGAAAAAGAGAAACGCTATCCTAAAAGTTCCTTGCGCCGGGGTCTATACGGACTAAAACGCAGACTGGAGCAGGAAGATAACAAATATATTGAAAAATCTTTTTCTTTAGATTTTGACGACGAACTCTTTGGACAAATGAAAGCAACGTGTTATGTCTTCAAAACGAAAATAGATGACAGATCCGTCAAAGAAACTAAGGAAACAATTCAGCGAGAGTTTTTCAAAAATAATATGTCTGTGCTTTTTTCAGTGAATGGGCAAACACATGGTCACTATACATCTGAATTCATAACCCGTTCTCTAAAATTGAACCTACTTAAGGAACACCTTCTTATTCATGTTGATTGTACGAAAATGGCTCCCAATTTCCGTAGAGAATTGTTTATGGCATCTCGAGACCGGCTAAAAGATGGTGAAGAAACTCGCGCTTTACGGAGATTTTTGGCAGATAAACTCGGAGCGAAAGATGGACGTTTAGCGGAAATTCAGAAACGGAGGAAAAACTCTATAGCAATAGAAAGTGAAGACGCGAAAGATCTGATTAAATCTCTTGCACAAAATCTCTCTCGAAACCAAGATTTGTTGCAGTTGCTAGGACAAACTCTAAATTTAGACCTACAGACTAAAGGAAATCAGAAAAGAAATTCTAACAACTCAACGAAGAAAAAACCAAAGCAGAATGACATGCGACCCTTTAATCCGCAAAGATTTCCAGCGTTTTTCAAACGACGTGTGCGCGGTAGATCTGGAAATGGGGTGGTGGCAATCCCGATTGGCGGTGAGAAAACGATTTTCTTTGACACGGATGTCGAAAATAATTATTTTGATCGCATCGAAGAGCCAGGGGAATTAAAAATTGCCATTCTTGACTTCAAAACGAATGAAACCGATGGAGGAAACGCACCAGGCAAAGTTGACCGGATCGAAGATGTATTCAATGCCCGGAAAAGTAGTCCTCAAGAGGGAACAATAAAGATTCATCTCAATCCCAAAAAAGAAATAGATATTGGAGACGAGGCAAGGATTAAAGTGAGTCTTAGCGACTCTAGCGGTAACTTTTTTGAGGAAATATTCTGGGTAAAGATAAGCGAACCCCAGGCACCTCCGCAACGTTCACCTGAAACTGAAGACAAAGAAATTCCAAATTTAGGTTTGCCTGAGATGAAATTAGTCTATAAAAAAGATTGGGAACAATTCGGAGAGGCAGGTGAAACAATGGATTATTCTACTGTGATGTACCCTTATGTTGAAGGCGAAAAGTTAGAGACTATCTATATCAACATGGATAGCACTGTTTTAAAAAATTTCAAAGCAAAGATTACAAATCCAAGTCAAGAACAACTCGATACAGCTAATCGCAGATATACCGCCGCGGTGTATTCCCATACCCTCTTTTTGTACTCAATCACAAAGGCTCACAAATATCAGATTACGCATGCGGAAAATGGCATAGATTCTAATATTGAATTAGGTTCCTACCTCAAAGATTTGTTTGAAAACCACTATGCGGAATTCCTACTGAACTTCGGTTTTGATGAAATCATGCAATTTGTGAACGATTAACTCCTAAAAAATAAATAATGTACCTATCCAGCAACGTCCACATATTCTCATATCCCTCCATGGATATTCCACCCCCAAAATTCAATATTCCCTTGGCTTTTTACTTTATATATGTTATCCTTAAAACATATTATCTTAACTCAAATTTCCACCTATTCATAGACATAGCACTCCGCTGGAGTGCGATCGCTTAGATACGTTGTTTTCTATAGACATATCACCCCGCTGGGGTAAGAAAAAGGTCTGAAAAGCCCTATTGAGGTCCCATCATTCGTTAGCAGCAACTTGGGTTATCTTAACATTCAAGGAAACTCCAAGGAACCGGTTACAACGAAAAATAAAAATGGGATAACCGACTGCAGCAGATCCCAAATAAGCAATGAATTAACCACGAAAAAAATGTTACACTTCCCGCCAAATTATTTTTTTCAGTAGCGAAGACATACAAAAAAACACCTCTGAATCCTTACATCCACTGGGCTCCCTACTGATAACCGTTGCACACTAAATGTTACACTGGTGTAACATTTTTAAGGAGAATTTAGCCAATTCTCAGTCAGGATACAGAGAACCAAAAATCTGTGTAATCCGCGCAATCCGCGTAATCCGTGATTCAGACAATGAATAATTTCACACCTACGGAAATCATCAACCTCCGAAGAAGAAAGCTTACCGACGATGAAAGATCAACGCACACTTTTCGATCTCACACAGGACGGCTTGGTCATTGGCAAGAAGATCCAGCGCATCTATCCCGAATTCGATGTGACCGCCTTCGTCTCGAACGTTCGGACAGAGATAGAGGGACAGACGATCTACAACGTGACGAAAACCATCGTTAGAGTGGGTCATAGACCAGTAC
>JAAXHO010000054.1 GCA_012270795.1 Candidatus Poribacteria bacterium | reverse complement strand
ATTTAAGGCCAATAAGAGCTGATCTCGTTCCACAAGCGTATTTTCTCGAATCGGCAATTCGGTAATCTGTCCACCCTGTTTCGATATCATCGACATTTCTCGCAGGGCTTCTGTATAACCCGTGGCCCGGACGTGTTGTATCAATTTTTGTTTTCGTGCGATTGCCACCTCAACCGGCACAGATTCTATATCTATCCGAACTTTTCGCGTTTCAACGGATGTCTCGGTCGGTATGCTTTCACCCGTGCTCTGGGGAATCGCGGTATTTTCAGCCTTGAGACCAAATTCAAGGAAATAGAGACCAATGCCAAAAGCCCCGACAATGACCCATATCCATTTTTTGTTTTTTTGATTCATAACTTTGAGTCCATTACCTACCATCAAGAGATGCCAAATAGTCGGTTCCAGACAATATCAAGTAAAAAATCCCTTGAAACAAGGGATTTAATACATCTCTAATCTTTTGCTAATATCAAAAGACAAACATCATCTTTCCGATAGGGCGAGATGTTCAAGGGATTCTGCCTCTCTTAATTCACGGTTTGATTCAAAGGATTTGTGATACTGGTCTTGAAACAGCCGCCAGCAGACGCCGCGTTTTTGCATCAGTTCCTCAGGGGTTCCCTGTTCTGCGACTTTGCCATCTGACAGGCAAATCACTTCCTCAACCTTTTGTATCGTGGCCCAGCGATGGCTGACCACGAGAATGGTCTTGTCTCGATAATGCGAACGCAATAAGTCGTATATAACGCTTTCGCTCTCGGAATCGAGTGCTGAGGTCGCTTCATCGAGCAGTACAATATCCCCCTTCTTCAGCAATAAACGGGCAAGCGCGATGCGTTGCTGTTGACCGCCAGAAATTTTCGTTCCCTGGTCGCCAACAAGCGTGTCCAGGCTGAGATTTTCAAAACCCATAGCATTGAAAACACGTTTAACCATGTGAATTTCCGAATTGCCATAAGAAATATTGGCCCGGATGCTGTCGTGATAGAGTAAGGGCGTTTGCGTGCCATAAGCAATATGATTTCTCAAGTCCTGTATCTCCATGTCCTGGATATTAACCCCATCAATGGTGATACGGCCATCCTGTGGATGGACAAAACCACACAATAAATGGAGCAATGTGGTTTTACCACATCCGCTTGGGCCGACCAATGCGTAAGACTTTCCTTTTACCAATTCCAGATCCAAATTCTCAACAATTTTTTGCTTTCCATAAGCGTAGTGAACATCCTCAAACCGAATGCGATCTTGAAATGCAAAAGGTTGGACCTGGGGATTAGACTTTGAAGATGCCGCGGGAATTTCCATCAGGTCTAATATGCGACGCATAGAAACGGTTGTGCGTACATAGCTGACGTACAATCCGTTTAAGCTCTGAATCGGCGAAAATATGCGAGAAAAATACTGGAGAAAGGCAAAAAGACTTCCCAAACTCATCGTGCCCATTATGACTTGATACCCCCCAATGAGTAAGATCGACGCAGGGACCGCAGCGCGAACGCCGCCAGATATCGTGCCCATAGAGGCAGAATAGAAAACATTTCTCAAATTTAGGCCCATCAGCGTAGATAGCCTCTTATCCAAAATATTCTTTTCAATCTCATATCCGTTGTACGACTGAATCAGTAAAACGCGGCCCAATCGCTCGACAAAAAAACTGAGCAATTCTGACCGCTCTTTTTGGCGTTCTTCGGTAACATTTTTAATTTTCGGACGAAAATAGATCAGGTTGGCAATAAAGATAGGCGCAGCAATCAAACACAGGAGGAAGAGTTTGACATTCAAATAGGCCATAATTGACGATAGCCCCAATAACATGAGGCAACTATGCAGAAAATTGAACGCGCTTGAGGTAAGAAAATTTTTGATGATACTGATGTCGTTGTTGATCCTGTGTACCAGATCGCCCGTCTTTGTTTTTTGATGAAATTCAAAAGGGACATAGAGGAGGTGTTCAAAAATGGTACTCCGCATGTCATTGACGACCCGGTTATTAATCCAGTTATACACATAGTACGATACAAATGACAGGATCAAATTGAGACCCGTGATCCCCAGCAATATACTGACCAGCATCACCAAATACTCATAATCTTGTGCCGGCAGTGCTTCATCAACAATAACTTTAAAAACATAAGGGAACACAAGCGATGTCACGATTCCGATCAGCATAAAGGCGAGAACAACCAGGCCATAATGCCAGTAGGGAATGACAAATTTGAAAAAGAATGCGATCATGTCTTTGTTTTTTTTCATTTTGATTTCCTCCAAATGTTGAGGATTAAACCTGTTCTAAACACTCTAATTTCTGACGTTCAAATACCCATCGAGAGAAAATGGAATCTTCTGTTTCCAAAAGAGCACCAGAGCAAACGAGAACAGCAACACATCCTGCAATAAAACCCATTCCAAAGAACCGCGTTCAGTGCCAAAGCCAAAGCATCCGCAGGACATATTTACGCCCTGATAAATTTTAGTGCCCAATGCACTGGCAAAGGCAATGAGCAGTCCCGAGGCAATGAGCGTGCTCGCGTGCGTCCAAAACCCTACGATCAAACACAGGCCGATGACGCATTCAAGCCAAGGCACTAATATTGTGACTGGAAGAATCATAAACTCAGGCAGCAGATTATACGCCCGTACGGTGTATGAGAATAACTCGATATTCGGTATTTTTACGATGCCTGCCCATAAAAATACGCCTCCCAAAATGAGGCGCATCATGACTTGTATGAGAGAGAAGAACATTATTGATCTTCCTCAACTGCAACGGAAAACTTCGCTTTCTCCCAGTTGGGAAAGCCTTCCAGAAATACGTACACGTTTCTATGATCACCCAGATAGTCTTTTGTCCATTCTGCAACTTTCAAGCTGCTCTGGCAAGTCGTCCCAGAGCAATACACAATGATTGTGGCACTCAGTGGAATGTTTGATAAAACCGTTTTCTGTTTTTCAAAATTTGAGATAGATAGATTGATGGCTCCTGGTATGTGCCCTCTGGCGTATTTCCGATGAGACCGCGTATCGAGAAATACGACGCCCTGTTGGTCAAAAAACCATCTTGCAACTTGTAGGGAAATGGACGGAATATCTTTGGAATGAAACAGATGATCTGTTTTCTGGAAGCTGAGGCTTCCAATACTTAGGAGAGACGAAAAGGCGACCAGTATGCCTATTTTTAAGAGGTTACTCATAGTACACACAAAAAGAGTGGGGCTATAAGTGTCCGAAATAATCTCCACTCTTAATCAGAAATCACAAAAATCAACAGTCAGCAATACAAGCGGTTAGCTGATGAACCGGCCTGAGAGGCGATCATTTGTACATCAATCGCAGTCTTCTTTTACCTTAATTCGCATTTCAAGATTCATAATCCAGATTTACCATCTTACCTTTGAGCTTAAGCCAGGCTGCCACTTTTTGCTTAAAACTTTCTGGCCCAACGCGATCTCCAACTCTTCCGAGGTGCGCGTATATAATTTTGCGCGCTCTTTTTTCGTAAAAGAGCAAAGTGGGTGTATGTATAATATTCAGATTCTCGAATAGTGAAGGCTCATTTTCGTCCTGATAAATAGGCTGTTTCCACAGACCGCCAAGTTCTCTTTCGATTTTTTCTTGCGTCGTCAGTGGGGTAACTTTGGCTATGGCGACCACATCGAGGTTTTCCGTGTTGTGGGTGTAAAACTTTTGCCATAAGTCCAACTCGGTCTCCAGACAGGAAGAACAATCATTTTTCGTAAAAAGAATCGCAACAGCGTAATCCGTTTTTTCTTGTGGATTTTTTACGGCTGTTGAATCGCCAGTTAAGATTCTGAGAGATGTTTCAGGAAAAGTCATCGTTTCCAGCGTTCTGTGTTGCACGCCCAGATTCTTAACATAATTATACCTTTCTACAATAGGTAAATACTCGGCAAGCAATGCCTTGCCTTTGCGATATTCGACAAACAAGATAACGGTAATGATTGCCCATCCTACGAGCATAAGACTCCCCAAACCGATCATTGCCTTTCTGGGTATTGGCAATTTTAAGGGGATATGATCTGTGGTTTTGTCCATAGATCGCTCTTTCAAAATAGATGCAAACGGAAGTCTTGGCGCGATGTCCAACATATCGCAATGAGTTCTGAATCTATGGTCTTATGGTTGTTGGCACAAACCTTATGAATATCATTTTTTGCCACACGTATCTATTTTGCACACTCAAATATATCTTTATTGCTCCAACGCAGGGACCGACAAGGCCGATTCCGTCCTGTGTACCCGCTGGTATGGATATTAAAACAGGACAACGTACCTGTGCAGTATGTTGTCCTGTTGTCTCATTCCGGCGAAAGGTATTCGAATTGAATTTAGTACAGTTCTTGACCTCTAAATTTCTTCCCTAACTATCTTATATTTGGCAATTACAAAATTGTCAGGCTGATCATTCTGAATGCAATACATAAAGCCATCTTGGTCAACTGGTATGCGCTGGATAGACAGGGGTACGTCCGATGGTATGTGCATATCCGTCATTAAACGGTACCCAGTATTCACATCATACGCGCTCAGATAATAAGAGCGCGTCCGATCAAAAATACCTCGGCGTACTTCTTCGGTTTGTAAAACTAATAAAAGGGAATGTTTGTCAACATAAGTAATATCACTAATAAATGTTCTTATCGAATGCTCGTTTTTCATTCGTTGATTAAGTAAGTTCCTTCTTGCTTCTTCACTCAAATGCTGAAGTTTTTCTGCGTTTTTATCCACCCACCTTGGTTTCGTAATCGGTGTTGCAGCGTTGAAAACTTTGGAAACCGTATGATTTGCATCGTACTCAACAACAATCGGGATGTTAGAAAAATAAAGGTATGTTTGCGAATCTTCGCTTGTGATAAAACGAGGAAATGACCACTTGAATTCAGTTAATGATTTGTCAATCTTATCACCAACAATCTGCTGGTTGAATTTGCCATGATGAGAAAGGACGTTACCCAATGTATCAAATTCACAGATCAACCAGGGGTAGTTGTGTGCTAATCTCTGCTTATTGGGTAATTTTATAGGTTTCTGACAGTGAAGGATCGTACGGTGTTGTGTGATGGCAACGCAATTGCCTGAAGGTACTGAAATTTGCGATCGGGTTCCAAAAGACCTGATGAACACACCCGAAGTGTCAAACAGAGTAATCCGAAGATTTCCTTGGTCAAAACAAGCGACTAAGTTGTCTTTGACATCTATGGTATATAAATAGCGAAATTCTCCGGGACCTTGGCCGCTCCTGCCTAAAGCACGAACAAATTCACCTGCCATAGAAAAGATCAGAACTTGCTTACGGCTCCTATCCATAAGATAAATTCGGTTTGCATCAACTCGTATCCTCTGAATGGTTCCAATATAATCTTCCTCATTTTCTTTTAAATGAATCTCAGAAACCTTCTCCATATGTATCTGCTTTTTCTTTTCCGTTTTTGCAACTGAATTTTGCAAAGACATCTTGTTCTGAGACATTTCTGCATTCTGATTGCAAGCCAAAAATAAACAAAAAAAATAAAATGGAATAATTGATTTCACGGTCAAGTCCTATTTTTATTAAAAATAATCGAGCCGGTTAGTCAGCAGCAGCGTCTTGCCTATCTGTATCGAGCTTCAAATCCCTCTGAAGTGCGAATCTGAGCATAGGAAGAAAGCGGAAGCCTTTGATTGCGGTTACCCCGCTTCGGATGCTGTTGCCGAATTCCGAATGCTGTCTCGATGTAACTAAACATAGGGCTTACAGAACCTGAATTCCGACTACAAACATCTGTTTTCCAACCGCAGACTCTCTCTTGACCAATTCGGCAACAGCATCGCTTCGGTGGAGAGTTTAGGGCTTGGTTAATTCCAAGAATCTAAATATCCAGTTTTTATAAGTCAATAATCCAAATCAGGTCAAATTAAGAATAAGGCAACTAATGCTACATAATCATCAGTTGCCCCATATTATCTATTATGCTTATCTTGCGAGACCACGATGATTCCGCCATCCCGCCAATATTTGACAATGTCTCGCCCCTGTTTATCTACACACAAGCACTCAAATCGAAATAGTCACCGTTGGTGAAACCCCATCTAGCATGCTCAGTGCAATCACCAGCATTTTCTTCAAACGCACAGTAATCATCATCATCACAGGAATAGTCATCAAAATACTCACACTCATATTCATCAACCCACTCCTCGTCCTGATATGCAAGAACAGAGTTCATAATCTCCCGCTGAGGTTTTAGCAACACTTTCTTCATTTGAAATCTCCTTTCATTCTACTGCGTTTTAGAGACCCGCATGAACGGCAGCTATAAAGATCAATAAAATGCTTTTGACCAAACAATCACGCGGTTCCCTGTGATTAACAACCTCGATGCACTCTGCATCGTAACTTGATCTAAAGATATGGCCTTGTGATTGTTGCGACAAACTTTATGAATATCATTTTCTGCCATCTAT
>JAAXHO010000276.1 GCA_012270795.1 Candidatus Poribacteria bacterium | reverse complement strand
CCCAGCCCGGTTCTGGTCGATATGCCGAAGGACGTTCTCATAGGAGAAGACGAACTCGTAATCCCCGATGAAATAGATATCAAAGGCTATAAGCCCACCATGAAGGGAAATCCATCGCAGATAAAAAGAGCGGTCGATATGCTGGTCGCCGCGAAGCGGCCGGTTGTTTACTCGGGAGGAGGAGTTATATGGTCCGGGGCTACGGATGAACTGCTTGAGTTCTGTCACCGGCTTCAGATCCCCGTGGCTTCGACCCTTATGGGGCTCGGAGGTTATCCGGCAAGCGACCCGCTTTTCATAAGCATGCTCGGGATGCACGGTTCCTACGCGGCTAATATGACGGTAACCGAATCGGATCTCGTTATCTCGGTCGGCGGTCGGTTTGACGACAGGGCTACGGGCGGAAACTTTGAAGAGTTTGCCCCCAACGCGAAAATTATCCATATAGACATAGACCCCTCCTCAATAGACAAGAACATAACGGTTGAGTGTCCGATAGTGGGAGACGCCAAGATCGTGCTGCGCCAGATTCTGGAAGCTCTTCCCGGAGATATTGATCTTGAGGGAAGGGAGTCTTGGCTCAGGCGTATACGGGACTGGGACGAGAAGCATCCGCTTACCTATTCCCAGGGAAGCGAGAAAATTCTCACGACTTACGCCATAGACACGCTTTACAAGCTCACGAAAGGAGACGCCGTAATAGTTTCCGACGTGGGTCAGCATCAGATGTGGGTTGCCCAGTTCTACAAGTTCGAAAGGCCCAGAACCCATCTTACATCAGGGGGCTTGGGAACCATGGGATTCAGTTTCCCCGCCGCGATGGGAGCGAAATACGCAAGACCCGACGAGCAGGTTGTATGCGTTGCCGGCGACGGGAGTTTCCAGATGAATTTCCAGGAACTAGCGACGGCGGTTGAAAACGACCTGGATCTTAAGATTATCGTTTTTAACAACCGTCATCACGGAATGGTGCGGCAGTGGCAGACGATGTTTTTTGAGAGCAATTACTCCGCGTCGCGGTTTGAGGTACTGCCGGATTTCGTGAAGCTTGCCGAGGCCTTCGGCGCTAGGGGTCTTCGGGCGGTGAAACCCGAAGAGCTTGAGCCCACTCTCAGGGAAGGTCTTAACACTCCCGGGATCGTCCTCATGGAGATAGAAGTCGATTGTACAGAAATGGTTTATCCGATGATAGCTCCCGGTGGTACGATGGACGATATGATAATGATGCCCGCGGATCTTGCCTGATACCGTGCGAGGCTTTCTAGGCCAAGTTCAAGGTTCTTTTCCTGTTTTCTTCATATATATTTTTCCGTAAGACTGTGCCTTAGGATTTTCTGGTATCGTTATCCTGACTTCGTCGCATTTTCGAGTAAAAAGCTCATTACAGTAACACAACTTCCTGTAAATACTGAATCTGGTAGTGCTCTATTCAGAAGTTATTACAGGTTCGATGGGCGATAGATTCTGGATGGTTCCTTTCGGAACAATCTGGAACCGGAAGTAATTCGGTTTGACGTACTCAGTATTGCCTATTCCCTATGAGCAACTTTTTCTTTATTCGGCTCCACCGTAATTTCCTTAAAGGCATCTTGAGATTGAGTGGAAGGATCATATTCGTCCTCCAGTTGTTCTTGCCTTTTTCTACCAATTAATGACCATGTGCCGTTATCATCAGAATTAGGATTTTCTTTACAGCAGAATGACTCAGAGGAAAGTATCCCGCATTGGTTGGTTAGAATATATCTAGCATGCAATTTCTTGGCTTCTCTCTTCCACAGGTATACCTTAAAAATATGGTCATATTTACTACTAAGGGGTTTAAGCTTCTTTTCCCAATCACTTGGTTTATAAGATAAGTTTTCTCTAACTCCACTATCTTGAGCATGAATGACAATACGGGTTTCTGGAAATTTACCGTGTTTTGGTCGTCTTTTTCCAAGCAGTTCTGAGCAGATAGTAATTATCTTAGAGCATTCTGGGTTTAGTAGATGCATGTAAGGATCAATTATGGTTAAGCACTTTGCGTAGCGCAGGACAGGAGCAAAAGCAGATTTGTATTTATCGTATGAGAATGGGCATGTTAATGTAGCATTTATCAATTTTTCCCGTTGATCGGAATCCAGAAAATTGTCACACTCAAAAAAATTGTCGCACTTCTTGTCGCAACTGGCTTTTAATGCTTCGCTCAAAATAATGGCATGAAAAGGAATCTTTTCATGTGAATTTAAAGCTAATTTCAACCAATCTTGATCAGTGCTTGGGGGCCGTTTACCCTTTTGATGTCGAACCAATCGATTTCTATCTTTCAGTTTAGTAAGGAGTTTTAGGAAACGATCTTTTTGTTTTTGAGGTAGCGTGTCCATCTTCTGGCGCACGTATTTTGCCCAACCACCCTTGTTAAGATCTGCCAATATCCCGCCATTATCATTTATTGCTCTAAGGATCTCGATTAATTTCTCCGATTCGTTTTCAGCATTTATCACAGAAGCGTCGAATAGTTCAGGGGTTATAGCAAATTCGTAAACCATAGAAAAATTCCTCACTCGAATCGTTCACGATAGCCTTCTTCAAAGAAACCACCCGGCCAAGTATCAAGAAGTTGCCCCTCTTCATCCAAATGCAGGTGACGTATAACCGACGAAGTTTCCCTTGGTTGAACAAACAATATACAAACATCCTCTGGTCTAACTTGTGGAATTCCACCAGGGAGTTCTCCGTCACTGGTTTGACGGATTCGTTTCATTATCCGCAAGAGAAGATGCTCGCTGTGAGTTTCAATCAGAAACCTGTTTTTGCTTTCACCAAGAGCCGACTGAATGAAAACGTCTCCCAACTCCGCCTGGAGAGCAGGATGCAAATGAATCTCTGGTTGCTCGACTGCTATAATTTTGTCCCGATGTGAATATGCATATACTAAGACTGGAAGAATCTGACTTATTCCGAATCCCAAGTCTCTATAAGAGAAAGTCATGTTTGATTTTGTGTCACTAAATACTAATTCGCTGAAATTATCAGTTTTTTTGCGCTTGTCAATTACACTGTTGATAATGTCATCGTATGTATCTTTATCTAGTATTACCCTGTCCCGCATGATTAATTCATAGGGGATTTTTTGTAAGGACAGCCACTTGTTAACGGCATTGAGTACTTGAGCATTTTTTTCAAGTGTATTCCAAGTGTGTTTTCTTTCTGCGTTTCGGTTATCTCGATACTGTGAGGTTCTGAAATGCCGCGGTGGATAGGAGCGCAAAGGACCTAGATATTGAAAATCTTCAATTTCTTTCTGAATAGCCTGCCCTATTGTCCAAAGCAGTGTGTTAAATTTTCTATAAAGTTCTACCCTAGCACAAAATTCAGCTGATTTGAGCCAGGTCTCTAGTACCTCACCGTTAGAAAAAACCTCTTCCCCAACTTTAATAGTATCACGATAGCAAGTAATCAAGTCTGATTTAAACTTAAATTTGAGTAAGCAATCCCTAGGAGGAAATTCATCTGTTGAAACTTCAATTTCTGAATCCCATCTCTTTTTGGCAATTTTTGTAACTTCATCCTTATACTTACTATCCCGCAAGTTACCAGGTACGTCATCCATAGCCATTTTATCCATCCACAAGCTACTAAGAGGTATTTTCTGTAATATGGGATGCTCTAGGTTTATATGGTCTACTTTAAGTTCGCCGTCATCATCTCTACTTATTAAAGCAATATTGCGGTTATTACTTAATATTTCGTATGAGAGTATTTCTACTGATTCGCGACTTTCGCCAAAAAATTTGTGAGAAGTGTCATCATAAGTAGTTGGTATTCCTATTGTGAAAAAAATTACAATATCTTCACTATCTTCACTTGCATCTGGGAGGTGAGAAAAAGCGTCTGCATCTTCACAATAGAGATGAGCGGATGAAGTATATGGATAAGCATAAGCATCTGCAAGTCTCAGCTTGAGTTCTGCAGACCACTTAATACTCTGACTAGGGTCCTGTTGATGAATGAACTGACGGAACCCCCCTAAGTCTACAGTTTCATCTCCCACGCTGCTGTAGTGAATATCAAGTTTTCCTGTTTTCTGGGCATTGCGGGCGAAAATAAAACTTTGGAGAATGCTTGATTTTCCAGAACTGTTAGCACCGTAAACGAGTGTTAAGGGATGGATTGGAATCTTCTGCGATTCTGCAAAGGCTTTAAAGTTTCCGACCGATATGGCAGTGAGCTTTGACTTTGAAATTTTATAATTTCCTTGTTAAGTGAAATACTTCCCAGAATATCTCAGAAAGCCTTTTTTATTCCAACTTGCTTTAGAATTTTGTTTGCTAAATTATGGCCTCTGACTTTCGAAACTGCAACAAAACGTTTGTCCAGCTTGGGGTTATGCCATATTTCATGAGACCCTTTACCCTGTCGTACAAAACAGTAACCTTCAGCCAGAAGTATCTATTTCAACTCTGCGGCGCAATTTGTCATTTTATATATAAACTGTCTTCGAATAGCGACAATTTATTTGCAGATGGTGACGGTCTCCCGCAAGTTTCCGGTTGTTTCTGCTTTCGTGTCCTGTGAGATGGCAATTAGTCTCAAGGAAATCAGGAACGAGTGACTTAATAACATCTGTAAGCTCCGGGATATTATCACCCACAGCGACGAGTCTTGGTATGTCTTCGCTCGTGGCAACCCATTTATTTTCAACGGCATTCCAGTCGGCTTAGATTTTAAAGGAATACATGATTAGTTTTTCTCCACTATGTTTCAAGATTATCAATATGGCATGCGCTATGTCAAGAAGGAGTTTTTAGGGCGTGTTAACACTTTTTTTAAATCAGGGCCTGATAAGATTCATGGAATGGAGATAGTGGAACGACAATATGAGCAGATCAAAGATTTGCCGCCTCGTCAGCTGAGTAACGTTAAGCTGAGGAACATAGATGTTCTCAATGCCATATCGTATGTGACTGAGAACGGATGTAAACGGAGGAGTTTGCCCAAGTGCAGTAACTATTCCAAAGAAGCTATAGTGCCAAATGGTTCCCGTCGTTTTGCCCTGTTCCACACTTCCCGCAGTTCCTCTTGATGAAGAGATGCCCATTCGACGACAAGACCTCGGGCGCGTGGAGGAATACGTCCGCGCAGTACGAACAGGTTTTCAATATCCATCAGCCGTGGTATTCACCATAAAATGCGTGAAAATGAGGGGGTGCATGGTCGTTAAAAAACATGCGTATTACGATTCCGTAGAAACGGCAGAGTTCAAGCATTTACAAAAGGAGTATCTACCACGATGGGCTTTCCGGTCAATTGCATATAGAGGGCGTCTGGACAAAGCTCAACATCTTCCCCCCAAGCTACTGCCCCGTATGGAGTTATGTACACCGCTTCGAAACAGTCACGGTCATTCCAGATTTTGAATACGCCATGTCCGGCTAAGTGAGACAGGTCGATTTCCCCAGAGGTACCATCAGAATAACAAAGCCAGATGCTGTATCCGCCCCGTGGTTCCACTTTGGTCGGTTTAATCTCTTCGCTTGTTTTTTGCATCTTATCTCTCAGATTTGGGGGTTTTTCATGCCCAACTGCATTCGAGCAGGATAGACCGCTTCACTAGGTTTCTTCCATTGCTAATCAATATTCTGATCGATTCAAAGCCGCTTGACAACCTGTTTTAATAATACGCCATATGAAACTGTGAAGATATTATTAGGGTCTTAATATTGCTTTGAGGAGGCGCTTGAACTTAACGAAGCATTACGAGATCATTTACTTCTCTGGTGTCTGGATTCCTGAAGCGGCATAACTATCTTTGCATTTCAGGCAGTTAAGCGTTGATATCATGCCATTGAACAAAGAGATGCCTGTTATAAAGTAAAGTTTCAGACCTATATTCCTGAAATAAGGGGTTTTCCGTCGGATACAGTATATAATTTTCCGGGGACGTAATCTTCGCGCCCTTGGGTACAGCCATGGCTTCAGCAGAAATCGTACAGGTAGCTTTACCTATTCCCTCGGAGCAGCTTTTTCTATATTCGGTTCCGGATCGTTTTCCGGACGGCGCCGCCACGGGGAAAAGGGTGTTTGTTCCCTTCGGAAACCGAAAAGCCATAGGGTACGTTGTGGGGCATGAAGGGAAACGGAAGGTCGATTTCGAGTTAAAGGATATAATCGACATTCTGGATGAATCCCCGCTTTTTGACGAAAAGCGCTTGGAATTTTTCCGCCGGGTCTCCGAGTACTACATGGTGTCTCTCGGAATCGTGCTCAAGTTCGCTCATCCTCTTGGGCTCGGAAAAAGCGTCGGGAAAACCGTGCGAATTACGAAAGAAGGGAAGAAACTCCTGCGGAAACGGCGCCTGGA